>JBGTLM010000274.1:0-3733 GCA_041744135.1 Pyrinomonadaceae bacterium | reverse complement strand
GGGCGATGATTTTTCCAGGCCGCTAAAGCTGCTGGCAAAATCGATTTCCTTTAAAGATCCGTTGACCGGTCATCAACACTATTTTGAAAGTGGCATAAGACTATGAGCACACCTCTTAACATGCATGCGGCTCGCACATCTCTCAACCGGGACTCTGAACTCCGTCAGTGGGCCGAACAATGGTTAAAGGGCAAGGAGCGAACCGTAACTGCAACCATGACCGATGAGGAGTTCGAAAAGCACTGGCTCTACGTTCGCCCGGAGAGAATGCATGATGGTGCGCTAGAAGCGGTCGCTGCATACCGACAGGACCACGAAGGCTAGCAAAATATGAATTAGCCCCGGATGCAGATGGATCACACAAGGGCCTGTCATTCACACGCTCTCTGCGCGCTCTGGTCAGTTTCATGTTGGGATTGACAGACTGATGAGTTATTTGCGGTTTTTTTTTGTCTCCGACTCTTCCTTTCCTTCTCTTCCTTATTTCTAATCGGCGTTTTTCCGCGTGCATCCGCGGCGGATTCCCTCGTACACTCTGGCTTATGACCTGGCAAAAGAACATCATCACTGGCGCGGAGCAAATTCGCGAGTTACTCTCGGGCACGACAACCATTGCCGTGCTGGGGATCAAAACTGAGGCGCAAGCGAGCCAACCCGCCTTCTATGTTCCCCGGTATCTCGAGTCCGCCGGCTTTCAGATCATTCCGGTCCCGGTCTATTACCCGCAGGTAACCCATATTCTTGGGCAAAAGGTCTACCGCAAGCTGATCGAGATACCCGTCGAGGTCGATCTGGTAAACATCTTTCGCCGCTCCCAGGATGTTCCCGCTCACCTGGACGACATACTCGCTAAGAAACCCAAAGCAGTATGGCTGCAGTCAGGCATCCGGGACGATTCGGTCGCCGAGACACTCGCCAAAGCAGACATCAAAGTGGTCCAGGATCGGTGCCTTATGGTTGATCATCGTAAGCTGGGAAGATAAGGATCAGCCGCGGATTTACGCGGATACACGCGGATTTGAAGTAAGATTCAGAACAAACTCAATCAGAGATCGAGGTGCTTCAAGTCAATCTACCAAGTTCTCTAATTTTACTTTTTTGTCTAATCCGCGATAATTCGCGTCAATCCGCGGCTTATTAATCTCTTCCCGTCCCCGGTTCTTATGTGAAGTAGCCACCCTCGGTCAAATGACAGATAAAAAATGAGCGTTCATAACCTGATACTAGCCATCCTTCTGGCTACGCCGCATTGGGTTATTCAAGACAGCGGGACAACGGCTCGGCTGCGCGGCGTTAGCGCGGTGAGCAATCGCGTAGCGTGGGCCAGCGGCTCCGGTAGCACAGTGTTGCGCACTGCTGACGGCGGGCACAGTTGGCGAAAGCTTACGATAACCACAGACGCGCTCGACTATCGCGACATCGACGCGATTGACTCCCAGACAGCCTACGTCCTCTCGATCGGCAATGGTCCTTTATCTCGGATCTACAAGACGACCGACGGCGGCTCAACCTGGACGATGCAGTTCAAGAACGACGATCCAAAGGCGTTTTACGATGCAATGTCTTTCTGGGACGCTATTCACGGTATCGTCATCGGCGATTCGATCGACGGTCGGTTCTGCATAATCACAACTGAAAACGGCGGGCAGATCTGGAAGCGGGTACCCGCGAGTGCTTTGCCTCCAGCGCTGGAGAATGAAGGCGCATTTGCCGCAAGCGGCACCAATATTGCGGTCAGCGGAAAGACCCACGCGTGGATTGGGACCGGCGCGGCGTCAAAAGCCCGCGTGCTCCGTACCTCCGACCGCGGACGCACGTGGAAAGTTTCCGACACGCCGCTAGTTGCGGGATCGTCGGCAGGTATTTTCTCAATCGCTTTCCGCGACTCGAAACACGGCGTAATCGTCGGTGGCGACTACACAAGAGAGAAAGAAGCCGTCGGCAATCTCGCCGTCACCAACGATGGCGGCGTAACCTGGACACTAGTGAAAGGTCTATCCGGCTATCGCTCGGCGGTCGCGTATGTCCCAGTGACCGCTCAATCTCGCCAGACATCGATGCTCGTTGCTGTGGGTCCGTCAGGCGTGGATTACTCCACGGACGATGGTCGCACCTGGAAGCAGCTCGCAGGTCCGGGTTTCGACACGTTGAGCTTCGTTCGAGCGCGAGTTAGGGGTTGGCCCATCGGCTGGGCCACGGGCTCGAGTGGAAGCATCGGCAAGCTGGTGTTCAATTTTGAAATGACCCAACCTACCCGGAGGAGAACCTTCTAGTAAGGGCTCGGCTTCGCCACGCGCCGGAGCGCTGCATCCAGGTCATCCTTCATCCCTGGATACGCGTTAACATCCGCGCCCGCGTCGACCAAAGCCTGGATGATCGCAGCGTGGTCAGGCTTAGGATCATTGAGCGAAGACCACAATGTCTGATCCAGCACCGTCCCACCGTAAATGTTCTTCACTTCAAGAGGAGCTTTGCGGTCCAGCAGCAGCTTAACGGTACCCAGTTGTCCGCCGATCGCAGCCCAGTGCAGACCGGTCTGGCCGCCAATGTCCTGAGTGGTAATATCGACAGCTTTCTCGAGGAGGAAACCGACGACGCTGTCTCGACCATACTCACAAGCCCACATGAAACCTGTCACCATCTGAGCTTTCGTTGCATTCGTTTTCAAGCTGCCGTCATCGTTGAAAAAGCCTTTGACCAGCTCGAGCCGCCCCACTCCAGCCGCGCCCTCAAGATCCAATGGTCCATCGCGCTGGGCAAGAAACTGGGCAGCTTGCCCGCGCCCGTTGGCCAGGCACGCATTCACCGCGTTGCCTGTGGCATCGATCGCTGCGCCGTGTTTGAACAACGTCTCGAGCAGGTCAATTTGCACTCCGGCCCGCTCGGGATGGACGCTGGTCGCCGTCAGACCAAGAGTCGTGTCTCCTCCACCGTACATTTCCGCCGGCGCGTCGACTTCGGCGCCGGCCTCGAGCAGCAGCTCGGCAATTGCAACCGCGTTCTGGGGAATCTTTTGACGGTAGTCTTCAACGCCATTCGCGGACACGTAGTGCAGGAGCGTAGCCCGGTGCAGCCGCGTCGAACGTTCGCGAACCAACCCTGGATTCTCGCGCAGCAATCGCTCAAGTGTCGCGACGTCACCGTTGATGACGGCTTCCACCGAAGTTTCGAAGGTGGTGACCGGAGAACCGTCACGAGTCAGCTCTTCAATGTGTTTCGAAAACTTGGGCCAACTCTGGAAGCCATACTCGCGTGCGATAACGAATTGAGCATCGGCAAGCGCAAACTTCACTCTGAGAATTTCGGAATCCGAGAGTTTGCCCAGGCGAGGATGATGTTTTTTGATTCGTCGAATGAAATCGCGCTCGGTGAAATCGATCTGTTGGCCCAGGCCGGCCCCCGTTGGCTTCCCTTTGCCGCGTGCCTTGCGCGCTTTGACCAGTTCCTTCGCTTGCTTTTTGTATTGTTCGAGGCTGGGGAGAGCGGGTAGTTCTTTGGCATCCATTACGACCTTCCTTTCGTCACTGCGCCTGGAGTCCGCCCGATCAGGCTGAAAGAAGTTTCGTAACCTTCGTCATTTTGTTAAGGTGGGCACGGCCCTTTCCGCGGACTGGATGCGCCCTTCGCGCCGCCGGCAGTATAAGCCGTTCGCGAAATATAAGAAAGTCGTCTATTTGCAGTAGTTGTCCCCAGTTTGGACCGTTTCAAGCATAGGGAACCCTCAAAACACGAT
>JBGTLM010000273.1:0-2168 GCA_041744135.1 Pyrinomonadaceae bacterium | reverse complement strand
AACACGAGGCCGAGTATGTCGTGCCGTTGCGCACCCAAGGCCACCCGAACGCCGATCTCTTGCGTATGCTGGACGACGAAGTAAGCCAGTACCCCGTAAATCCCAAGTGTCGCTAGCAGCAGAGCGAGAGCTGCGAAGATGGTCAGCAACGTCATGCCCAGACGCCGCGATGCGGTCTCTTCCCCGAGCACCTCTTCCATAGTCCGAATATTTGAGATGGGTTGGGCGGGATCAACTTGGTGAATCTCGTTACGGGCAGCGGCTACAATGCTCAACGGATCGACCGTTGCGCGGATTACCAGATCGCGAGGGGCGAACCACTGCTGATCCTTGATTTGCCCGTAAGGTATATACATCTCAGCCTTGACTGGCTCGTCAACACCCATCTGACGCACATCACCAACCACGCCGACAATCGTTCTCCAGGGAATGTCGTCCTGTGGATCGCCCAGTTTAAAACGCTTGCCTTCGGCGTCTTCGCCGGGCCAATACTGCCGCGCCATCGTTTCGTTGACGATGGCCGCAGGCATCGCCCGTTCATCATCACCGTCGCTGATAGAACGCCCTCTCAGCAGAGGGATTCCCATTGTCTTGAGATAGTCAGGGCTAACCTGCCTATGATTGGCGTCATAAGAAAGGCCTTCTGCGGACGCCCGTTCGACCGTGCGACCCTCAGGGAAGAAGCCGCTCGTGCCGCCTTTCCAGGCCAACGGGATACTGGTCGCATAACCCGCTGAGACAACCCCCGGTAGGGACCTCACGCGCTCCAACACTTGCTTATAGAAAGCTGCACGCTGCGGTTGCTCCGGATACTTGCTGCGTGGCAGTACAGTGCGCAGAGTTAAAACATTTTCCGGTCGCAGGCCCGAATATTGATCACGCAACTTGAGAAAGGTCTGAATGAGCAGCCCGGCACCGACCAGCAACACCAACGCCAACGCCACTTCAGAGACCACCATGGCGCTCCTCAATCTGTTTCCTCCGGCATTCAGCCCGCTGCGTCCGCCGCCTTGTTTCAATGCTCCGTTGAGATCTATCTTCGATGCTTGAAAGGCCGGAACTAAGCCGAAGACTACGGCTGTTGCCAAGGCCAGCAGGAAGGTAAAGCCAAGCACTTGCAGATCGAGGTTGAGTTTGGTTGAGAGGGCCAGACCATCTGGAATCAGTCGTTGTAGGAACGCGAAACTCACCGAAGCTATTAACAATCCGCAAACTGCTCCAGCGGTTGCCAACAACAGGCTCTCAACCAGCAACTGACGGACGATTCGCACGCGGCTTGCTCCGAGGGCCGCTCGCACCGCGATTTCACGTTTACGGCTGGCTGCGCGGGAGAGCAATAGATTGGCAATATTCGCGCACGCGATCAGGAGTACGAATCCGACGGCGACTAACAATACGAGGAGGGGCCGGCGCACGTCTCCCGCTAATTGGTCACGCAGCGGCATCACGAAAGCGCTCAGCCGGCCTGCTTCGTCGGGATGATCGCTGGCAATCCGATGCTGAATTGTATGAATATCCGCATTCGCCTGTGCGAGGGTGACGCCGGGCCTCATGCGCGCAATAACAGTCAGGAAATGACTGCCCCGCTGGGCCAATGTTTCGGAGGTGAAAGCTATCGGAACCCAAAGTCCAATGCGGCTTTCCATAAACTGAAAACCAGGCGGCATTACGCCGACGACCGTATACCGCTCGCCATTGAGCAGCAGCTCCCGACCTGCGACACTACGTTCACCGCCGTAACGCTGCTGCCAGAGACTGTAACTAATCATGGCAACTTTGTTCGCTTCCGGCTTGTCTTCTTCCGGCAGGATGACGCGGCCTAACACTGGAGCGACACCCAGAAGTCCGAAGAAGTTGGCGGTCACGCCATAAGCCTCAATCTTTTCCGGTTCTCCGTCACCGGTGAGGTTGAAGCTGCGCTGGTCGAATGCTGCCATCTCTTCAAACACCTGATTCTGTGCTTTCCAATCGGCATAATTGGCAGGTGCCGGCGTGTTGCGTGGGAAACCGGCAAAAGCAGCGTCTTCCCATACCATCACCAGGCGATCCGGCTCGCGGAAGGGCAACGTTCGCAACAACACGGCGTTGACGACGCTGAAGATTGCCGTGTTCGCGCCAATGCCAAGCGCGAGGGTGAGAACTGCAATAAAAGTGAACCCTGGATGCTT
>JBGTLM010000272.1:0-14254 GCA_041744135.1 Pyrinomonadaceae bacterium | reverse complement strand
CAAGTATATGGAAATACAGATTGCTCTCCCTTCAGGAACCAACAGCTTGCAAGAAGTGAAGGAAGCTTTAGAGGCGGATCCTGACTACGCGGCATCAGATCTGCACCTGGAACTCAGAACGGCGAAGGTCAAGTATCGCAGTGTCGATCCAACTATTTTAGTGGCGATTGTTGGGGCGGCCGGTACTGGTATAGGAGCCCTGATTACAGGGTTGTTGCAAATGCGACAGCAGCTCTCCGCCAATAAAATAATACTGGAAACGCAGGGCGGTCAGAAGTTGGAAGTGCCCGCTAATACTCCGCTCGACAAGATCGATCATCTGCTTGATAGATTAAGCCAGATGAACGAGGTGAAGAAGATTTCAGTGGAGTAGCTCCGACAAGGAACCAAACCTCAGGCGATTAGATCATAATGCCTCGAGTTGATGTTCGCGCTTCAGACGCTCAATCATCCCCGATAGGAGAGTGCGCGATTACCAGCTTAACTCTGGTTCCGCTTGGAACTCTTTGGTTTGCCGCCGGTTGCTGCCTCATGACGGTTCCGCCGATGATCTCTCTACCATCAGGCGTTTTACCCGACGCGGGCATGTCGTCATAACTAATATCACGGTCGTCCACAACGAGACCCTGAGCTTCAAGAACCCTTTTTGCAACCTCAGGCTTCATGCCGAAAACATTTTGGACCCTTATGGTCGGGACTTGGGGCGGGATTGCGACAACGAGAAGAATACGTGACCCTTCGCGCACTCGGCTCCCAAAAGGAGGTTCCTGGTGCGCCACCGTGTATGGGTTGTAAGCAGAATTCTCCTGGTATGTAACGTCAGGACTGAGATTTACGGCGGATATGCGCTGACGAGCCTGATCTATCGTCATGCCGACGTAGTTTTCCACGTTTACCCAAATGATTGGAACTGCTATCGTAAGCTCCACTTTCACGGGGCAGTTTTCGGCAAACTGACTACCAGGTTTTGGTTTCTGCCTAAGCACTGTTCCTTCCGGATCCTTATCGGTCTGTTCAGTCTGGATCTTATCCACGCTTATTCCCAACACCCTCAGAGCGGCTTCTGCTTCTTCCCGGTTGAGTGGCCTGCTATTGCGTGGGCGAAAGTCAGGGATAGTGAGGGGGTTTTCTCCGACCGAGCGGACTACAAGATCGACTACCGTACCCGGAGCAACCCTCGTCTTCTTCAACGGTTTCTGCTTAAGCACTTCGCCAACTGATTTACAACTCGCTTCCTGATCGATCGCTCCCACCTTCAGATGTTTGTTTGTAATTTTCCTTACCGCTGTTTGTTGCTTGTCGTCGATTACGTCGGGAACCTCTATCCCCTCACCGATAACCAGATCGATGGCGGAGCCGCGGGCAGCAGGCATGCCGGCATTTGGGCTCTGCTTAATCACGATGTACGTGGATTTCTTCTCCGGGTCATCTATTCTCCCGGGAACAAACCCGGCAGTCTGCATGGCGCTGAGAGCCTGAGCGAATGTCATATTCAAAACGTTCGGTACAGTACCGGCGGTAACAGGCGGATCGCTAGGAGGCAGGCGGTCAGGGCGCTGTTGGAAGGGACGCTGGGGCGGTTCAACATACTGGCCTTGCGTAATCAGTCGAGCATTCTTTGCCTTTTCTCCCTGCTTGAAAACTTCGGGTTCGAGTTGCAAATAGGTCGCGGCCAGGGCGGCGGCCAATTGCGGCTCCTCTTTTTGTATGAGTAGAGCCAGAGGGTAGTAAGGGGCAGGCTGCTCGGGCCGAGCTTTGATGGCCAGCCGATAGTTTTCTTTAGCAGACCGTTTATCGCCACGGTCATCGAAAAGGTCGCCGAGATTGAAATACGCTTCGGCGAAATCTGAATGTGCATTTATAGCTTGCCTGTGTTGACGCTCCGCCCTCTCGTAAGCTGCGCTCGCTTCAGACGGTTTGCCCTCCAGGTGAGCCACGTTTCCCAGTCCCTGATAGGCCCGCCCCAGATCCGTGACGGGAAATGGATACATCGAATTAGCTTGCTGAATGGACTCGAGGGAGCGCGTCGCCTCAGTGTAATGCGTTCTGGCTTTCAGAAGTTCCCCTCCGGCCTGAGCAATATCGCCTTCAGCCAATGCGGTTTCGCCAAGATTCGTTTGCACGGTCGTCCCTGCGCGTGGGCCAACCTGGGCGCTGGAGGTAACTTGCGCCGATTGCAATGCTGACTCATAACGATTCCTCGCTTGAGCGAGACGCTTCCTGGCCTCGTCAAAGTCTCGCTTGTCCTTGGCGATCTCGGCATAGTCCAGATTCAAATTTCCGGAAGCGTTCAGCGCCGGCACTGATTGTGAATCTGTGGCCGAGAGGGTTCCCAGTAATTGTTGGGCTCGCTGGAGCTGTCCGGTTAGGCGATAAGCTTCAGCTTTGTCTACGTCAAAGGTCCCCAACCTACGCCCCGACGGGGCTAGCTCCTTCTCGTATGCAAAAACAGCCAACGCGCCCTGGTCCCAGTCGCTATAAACGTTGCCGAGAACAGCATTGCTGCCGGGTTCATTCCTGAGTATGGCCCGCTGCCTGGCGTCCGTGAAACTCTGACTCCTTTGTTCTATCGTTGGGAAATGAGGAATTAGGTTTTGGGCGGAGTAAGTAGGCTGAGCGGTCAGGATAACTTTGTTGGTCCAATCGAGCACGGAAAGCACGCGAGTCTCCGTCGCCTGCACCGGACGATCAAACCCGCTGGTAAGAGTCAGCTCTTCCAATTCTCTGACCTGCCCTTCTTGAGTCGATGACCCCGGCGCGACTATCGGCGGAGGAGTTTCCGGGGTCACAGGAAAGCTCGGGCCTGGGTTGCCTTTGACAGTGATACTAAGTGGCCAGTCCAATTGGAACTGAGTGCAGCCTGGTTCACTCTTGCAATCCAAACAGATGGCGTAAACGTTTGCTCTGTATTGACCCGGCAACAGTTGCTTCGCATCTATTTGCAAACTTGCCTCTACTGGAAGGCTTGTGTGCGCCGGAATCTCTGGCTGTTTCTTGACGAGGAGTTGTAGCCAAGGGGTCCGATCCGACGTGCGAAACTCAAAGTAATGCGATTGCTTGCAGTCATTCAGAATGTAATAAGTACCGCTGACAGTCGTGACCTGTCCTGCTCGAACATCCAAAGCGCGACCGGTTTGTACCTGGCCGGAAACCTTATGAGAAAAGGCGGTAAGGAGCGGAGACGGGGATAGCGTTCCTGATCCAATCAATTCCGCGAGCTTACTGTCAGTCCGCCCCAATCCGGCCAGCGCAAATCTGCCTTCCTCGAAAGGGACCACTCCTTCAAGCACAACTATCGTCGAACGCTCCTCGCCTCTTAAGACGTTAAACTCATACTCTGTTCCTTTAGGGCCCAACCGAACATAAGTCCCTTTGGATTCGAAAGCCCCTTTGACTTTCACCCAAATTTTTCCCCACCAGCTATTGGTCGAAGAGACACCAACCTTCGCATTGGCGTCAATAATTACCTCGTTGTCCCTCTCGGCGACCGGACTGTCGAGGAATAAGAGCGTCACTTTGGTCTCGTCAAAGGTTTCAATTATGTCCCCCCGATACAAAAGCAGTCCGGCGCTCACAGAAACGGTGTCACCATTGCTGACCCGAGTCGCTACCGCCTGACTTCCGTCAGCTTCGCTCTGCTGCTGATTCTTCACGACAATACTTTTTACCACCGCTGCCGGCGTTGCCGTCTGCGCGGCATCAGGACAAGACTCAGCTTGAATACTCGGTACAAGCAGCAGAAGAATTAAGCGTAAACTGAGGCGTAACACTTTCCGGCTTGCCATCCTCTCCAGTTGTTGACTCATGATGCGACTCCTTTGGCTGGCCTGAGAGTAGCCTTCCTACGCATCTTTCCGGTTAGCCAATAGGCGATGAATGGGGCAGCCAAATGGTAGGACTTAAGGATGAACAAGCGTTCATTCTTGTAGAGTTGAAAAGCGATCAGCAGGTAGACCACGTCAATCGCGAAGAGTAGTCCTGGGATACCAACCTTCTTTTTAGGTTCCAGCAGCGGCACGATGAAGCTGCTACTAAAGATGTGCTTGAAACGCGCTTGCACGAGGGCGCCAAAACCAGCCATGAACGCGACGATCAAAAAGTCGTAGGACGACGGCAGCAACTGAATATAGACGTTGGTTAGAATGTTGGAGACGACGTTCGCATGAATCTCTGCCCCATACCGCTGCTCGCCCTGTAATAAGTTGAAAGAGTCGTCCTGCTTTTTGAAGCTAACGAGGACAATCTTTCCGGCGTACTCTCGAAGATACTCGTCCTCTCCCCGCCGGAAAAATACGTCCTGGTAAGACCGGGTTGCATCGTTGAGCCTGGCACGGGTGACCAGATCGTAAGGAAAATCATACAGCGATTGGCTGTTCTCATAAACTGGGATTGATTTAATAAGCTCGCCATCCGAGCGGAGTTGAACCTCCTCTGGTCCTTCGTTAAAAAACGACTTAACCACCGGGCCTCTTGATAAGAACCTGGCAATGGCTTGCAGGCCCAGAGAAGGAATAACTGCTACCTCCTCAGCCTGTTCACCAGAGGAGCCGTTTCTTACAGGTTGGGCCAACTGGTAAGCGCGGACGAGGCCTCCGCGGTTCTTGCCCACGTCAATGTTTCCCCAACGATCATTCACAGCTCCCCTAAGTTTCTCAGAGATGTCCAATATCGTATTACCTTCTTCGTCGAGAGCTTTCGCGAGTATCACAAATGTCCCTTGGGTCTCCGCACGTTTTATGGCCGCAGCGAATTGCTCGTCATAGGCGGGATTAGGATCGCTCACCTCAAGATCGAAAACTATTACTTTAGCCCTGGCTTTGGTTAGCGCATCAATCAACGGGCCATGGTATTGGCGCCAACTAGGCCCCGGCTCGCCTAAGCCGCCGTTATCACCCTCATTGGCCAGAATGAGGCGTACATCGGGGCTAAACTTCTTGGTGACGTACTGGTCCATATAGGGAATAAATTTCGTTTCCAGCCAATCGTCTGCATGAAAGGGGAAATTGAAGAGTCCGACGTAGCCCAGAAGGAAGATCACAGCGGTGGCCAGCAACGAGGCGAGAAAAGTTCTATTCCACTTAATGATTCTGTCATCGACAGCTGTAATCTCTTCCTGCTCCTGAGCGATGGCAGCGGTTGCCTCTTTGAGCGCCGCCGGAGCTGCGTTTTTTGTCTTCTCTTGCCAGGCCTCGATGTTAGCTTGGTAAGTTTTCCTCACCTCTTTCAGTCGATTGACATTCTTCACTGCCGATGAGTTGAAGAGTCGAAAGAACTGATGAAAGCGTCCTGAGTGACGGTCAAGATCGAAGATGATGCCGGTGGATGAGCGCATGAAGAGCACCGGGGTAGCAAATGCCAGGGGCTCCTTGACATCCATGTGAATACGGTTGCGCGCGTGAGAGATGGCCATATCCACCTGTCCGCGATTCGCGCCCTTACAAAGCTTGAGATAAAACTCCCTTGCAAAGGTGAGAGCAGCATCGTCGGAGATTGGGTATTGCATGGCAACTACCGCCGGTATTCCCCGAATGACTAGTTGCGGCGCCAAACCCGCCAATGGAACAGTGGAAGATGTCTGGGCCCCCTGGCAGGAATTCAGCACGATCAGTTTTAGAGAGGGGTAGGTTATAAAGAAGGCTGCGAACACATCGGCGGAGACAAGATCGCGCTCCCCTTTTTCAGAATTGATCACCAGATAGCCCTGATCCTTCTCAAATGTCCCGTGCCCGATAAAATGAAGAATGTGATACTCCTGTTCGACCAGCGCTCGACTGATCCGTGACCGGGTCACTTTCCCTTCGAGCATGCTGATCTGGGTCGTCTCCAAGTCTGCGAGTGCTTCCGAGATGATCCGTTTCTCTTTTTCTACGTCCAAACCGGAGCCTTCGGGAACCAACACAAGGACCTTGACGGGCGGCGTGATCTTTAGGGATCTTATGGGCTCGAATAACTTGATATAACGCGTTACTGGGGTTTTGCCCGAAGTGGAGAGGAAACACTTGCTCCTTTGATCGTAAAGAAACTCCCAGGGCAAGGCGGCTACCTCCGGGGGAGTGAGCATCAGCCTGATGCGCATGCCTTTCTCATCGTCAAGGCCCACATCCCCAAGGCTCCTGTTCAGCATGTGCTCAACATTGTCCTGGAATAGGCATCGATGAAGGGCGACGCCCAAGCTCATCGGCAGGTTGGAGTCGGAACCAATGTTCTCGATGTTTTTCAGCTTTGCAGCAGTTTTCAGGCAGTCCGGCGATAGGGTAAGGACTCCATCAGTTTCTCCCATCGCATCGGACTGAACCTTGATTTGATAGCTCTCACCAATCTTGTCTTCGACGGACAAATCGAAATTCTTGTATTCCATCGCTGCCTCTCACCAAGATTATTTCCTAATCTCAACTCAAAAGAGCTTCGAGTGCTTTTCGATGACTCGGCTTTGGGGCGCTTTCAGTAGACCTTGTTTCTCAAGTCCAATTCCAGGAAAGTTTCTCCAAGTAGTGTGAGTGCGACATCAAAACGACAAGAAAGTGAAAAGTGGTTGACCCTTATTAAGCAGGGGTGAAGAGTTTTGCTTTGCAGAGATCGCAAAAAGTGTAAATCGTCTAGAAATTCACACCAAGTACTTCAGTTGCCAAAGTCGATATGCTTCTGAAAACGAGCAGGAATACAGGAGTTGCGGCAGCGCTTGAGAACGCAGCGCGCGTTAACTAAACAGTGCGAGGGAGAGAACTCTATGTTCACAGCTTGCGTAAGTCAAGGGCCATAGGCCACGCCGTGGGAGTTGATCGTGCAATTAACGTTTTAGACCATAGCGGCAAAATCTGAGTTATGATGTGAATCATACGAAGATCGATGACGAGCATCTTCTGAGACCTGTCGAGCCGAATCTATGAATTACGCCCTCTTTGTTCGAGTGCAAATCTATCAGGGCAAAGTAGCCCGTCATACTTGGCCGATGAGTTTCTATGACCGACAACAATCAAACCTGCCCATGTAGTTCCGGCGCTCGTTTCGCGGATTGCTGCGAGCAAATAATCAACGGCGAGCGAGAAAGCAAAACTGCCGAAGAGTTGATGCGCGCTCGGTATGCGGCCTTCGCCACCGGTGCAATTGACTTCATCGTCGCGTCGACTCATTCACGCACCAGACGAGAAATCGATATTCAATATATCCGTGAATGGTCACAAACATCTACTTGGCGCGGGCTGCAAATCATCGACACAAAGCTCGTCGATGACAACAAAGCCTCCGTGTCTTTCGATGCTCAATATACGCAAGCGGGAAAGGATCAGAGTCACAAGGAAAAGGGCCTGTTCGAACGTGAGAATGGACGATGGCGTTTTGTTACGGGCGAAGACCTGAAGAATCCCACCGTGCGGTATGAAACACCACGCACCGGCCGCAACGAACCCTGTCCTTGTGGCTCAGGCAGGAAGTACAAGAAATGCTGTGGCGTTTAGATCAGCGAGTCTACGCTTCGAGGCCAAACCGCAAATTTCCAATTTCCGCAATTCTTCATCACAACTCAGCAAACACTTCTTCAGCCTCAGCCGCATGCGCGCGATGTTCTCCTGTGGCGGAATATTCATCGATTACTTGGAGCAAGAACAAACACAGCTTTAGTGTTCTCTACGGAACCGTACGGCCCGACGAAAGAGGCCAGGATAGGAAACGAATCAGCGCCAGTGCGCGATTCGTTTCCTATTGTGGGTATCGGCGCTTCGGCGGGTGGGCTGGAAGCTTTCACACGTCTACTGAATAACCTGCAAGTCGACACAGGCATGGCTTTTGTCCTGGTCCAGCATCTCGACCCAGTTCATGAAAGTGCGCTCACGAAACTGCTCGCTAAAGCGACCTCGATGCCGGTGCGCGAGGTCACTAACAAGGCTCGCGTAGAACCCAATCAGGTTTACGTCATTCCGCCAAACAAGAGCCTGTTGATTACCGAAGGCGTCTTGAAACTCCTTCCCAGGCAGAAATCCGATGGTCAGCATCGCTGCCGTCGGGGGTCACGGATCTCCGCGCGTCCGATTCGTCTCCATATCGCGCGACATCACTGAGCGTATGCGGGTCGAGCAGGCGCTGCGTGAAAGCGAAGGGCGCTTCCGGATGGTAGCCGACAATATGGCCCAGCTCGCCTGGACGTGCGATTCATTGGGCAACGTCACCTGGTACAACCAGCGCTGGCTCGACTACACCGGCCTGTCGTTCGAAGAGATGAAGGGCTGGGACCGGAGCAAGGTTCAGCACCCCGAACACCTCGAGCCGGTGGTCAAGCGGGCCCAGCGTTCTGCCGAAACCGGCGAGCCATGGGACAACACCTTTCCGCTGCGCGCCCGGGACGGCAGCTACCGCTGGGTCGGCACCAACACCGATGTCACCGACCAGATGGAAGCTGAATCGCAGCGTCAACGTCTTTTGGATAGTGAACAGCAGGCGCGTCGAGAGGCAGATGCCGCTGTACAAATATCAAGGACTGTTGGTGGCTTCGCCGCCTTCAAGAACCACTGCAGCCCAACAAACTTACATTGGCCATCGCATGCTGAGCGTTAAAACGATGGCATTGCGATGACTAGAGCCGACGGCTATTATTTTGAGACAAAAGCAGCTATGCGCTTAACGATTACCGCCAAGATCATTCTGGGCGTCACACTGATCCTCGTGATTGGTGGGGGGACAATGGCGACTATTTTCATCGCGTTGAATGCCATCGAGAAGTCGCTGCACGAAGTCTCGGAGGTGGAAGAACCAACCAGCGCGGCAGCCTACGAGATGGAGATCAGCGTCGTTAACATGGGACTGGGTACGGTCAATTACCTCAATACTGGCGCCCCTCGATCGCGTCAGATCGTCGAAAAAGTCGCGCTGATTTTCACAGATTCAAGGCGCAGTACGACCGGCTGGCCGAAACCGTCCGTGGCAAAGAGTTCGGAAATCAAATCGCAGTCCTGTTTCAGGAATACGACGCCCTGGTGGAGGACCTGATCCGTCGGCGAGACGGCGCTCTTCGGCACGAAGGAATACCAACGGTTCCTGGATCTGCGTTTCGCGTTTAACGATTTGCTCAATGATGACATTCAAACGCTGACGAAGTCCGATCTCAACGCCATTGTCCGGGAGGCTGATGAAGCCCAGGCCCGGGCCCTCCGGCTCTCAATGATATTCATTCCGATCTTTATTCTTTTCAGCGTCGGCGCCCCGCTGCTCATGGCTCGGGCTATCTCGAACCCGGTAACGAAGTTGAGGCTGGCAACGGAAGCCATCGGCAAGGGTGAGTTCGATTATCGGATTCCCGAGCAGGGTGGCTATGATGAACTTGCGGAGCTGGTGCGGCGATTCAATCAGATGGCGGCCCGCCTCTCGGCCACCACCGTGGCCAGGGATGAGCTAGATCAAGGTGTCAGAGCGCACTTCCGAGCTGGCCCAATCCAACCTGGAGTTGAAGCGGAGCAACCGCGAATTGCAAGACTTCGCATTTGTAGCATCGCATGACCTGCAGGAACCTTTGCGCAAGATCCAGGCGTTTGGTGATCGGCTGAATACCAAGTATGCGGCGGCGCTAAAGGATGAGGGTCGCGACTACCTCGAACGCATGCAGAACGCCGCGAGTCGCATGCACAACTTGATTAACGATTTGCTTACCTTCTCGAGAGTTACCACGGCCGCTCAACCATTTTTGCCAACCGACCTCGGTGAGGTAGTGCGGGAGGTGCTTGGCGATCTGGAAACACGCATCGAACAGACCGATGGGCGCGTTGAGATGGGGCAACTTCCAGTGATGGAGGCTGATCCACTGCAAATGCGGCAACTGTTGCAAAACCTGATACCGAATAGCCTCAAGTTTCACCGCGCGAATGAGCCGCCGATTGTTAAGATCTTTGGACGCCTCTTAGAAGGCAGCGAAACTCAAGCCGAGAGTCCTGCAAGCAATGGGCTGTTTGAGATTATCGTTGAGGACAACGGGATCGGGTTTGACGAGAAGTATCTGGATCGGATCTTCACGCCTTTCCAGCGCCTGCATGCTCGCGGCCAATATGAAGGGACAGGGATGGGTCTGGCGGTTTGTCGTAAGATCGTCGAGCGCCACCATGGAAGCATTACAGCCAGTAGTTCACCCAGCGACGGTTCCAGGTTTATCGTTACGCTACCAATCAAACAAACCGATGGAGAAAACATACAATGAAACAAGCCGACCAGCCGATCCTGATCCTGATGCCGAAGACGACGCTGACGACCGCAAATTGACGCAGGAGGCTCTTGACGAGAGCCGTGTCGTTAATGAGTTGCGTTTTGTCGAGGATGGCGAAGAGTTGATGGACTATCTCCGGCATAAGGGCAAATACACCGACTCGATAGAGTCGCCGCGGCCCGGATTGATCCTGCTCGATCTCAATATGCCTCGCAAGGATGGGCGTGAAGCACTTCAGGAGATCAAAGCGGACCCAGATCTCCGGCGCATCCCCGTCGTCGTCATGCTACCTCGAAAGCTGAGGAGGATATTTTTCGCAGCTATGACATGGGAGCAAGCTCATTCATCACAAAACCGGTGACTTTTGATCGGTTGGTCGAGTTGATGAAAACGCTGGGACAATACTGGGTCGAGTTTGTGGAGTTGCCAAACTGATGCTGCTGGATCGCATTGTGGAAGTTGAGAAGTGAAAAGTGTTGTTGGTCGAGGACGACGAAGACGACTTCGACCTCACACGCGACCTTCTTAACGAAATCGACACAGATAAATTTCTTGTGGAATGGGCGCCAACTTATGACGCTGGTTTGGAGGCGCTTTGCCGAGATGGTCACGACGTGTGTTTGCTCGACTTCCGGCTGGGCGGCCGCGACGGACTGGAGCTGCTGAGGGAGGCCCGCGGCCAGGGCTGCCATTCACCCATCATCCTGTTGACCGGACAGGGTGATCGCGAGATTGACCTGCAGGCTATGACGGCGGGCGCTGCGGACTATCTGATCAAAGGCCAGCTAAACGCGGCGCAGCTTGATCGCTCGATCCGCTATGCCATCGCTCAAAAGCGTCATGAATTAGAGCAACTTCAGTTGGTGCTGGAAAAGGAGCGCGTGCTCAGGCAGAGCAGGCTAACGCAGCTAAGGATCAATTTCTCGCGATGGTTTCGCACGAGCTGCGGACTCCGCTCAATGCGATTCTCGGATGGGTGCGTCTCTTGCGCGGTGGCCGGCTTGATAACGCATCAGCGCGGGAAGGTTTGGTAACGATTGAACGAAATGCGAAATCGCAGGCGCAACTGATCGAAGACCTCCTTGATGTTTCGCGCATCGTCAGCGGCAAGATGCGGCTGGCGCTTACGCAAGTAGAACTCGCTTCCATTATTGACGCAGCGCTCGCCGCCATTCGTCCTGAGGCCGAAGCGAAGGGTATCAAGATCGAAACCAGCATCGAGCGCGCAAAACTTACAATTCCGGGTGATCCCGATCGACTGCAGCAGGTGCTGGGGAACTACTCTCGAATGCCGTCAAATTTACACCCGAGGGTGGGAGAGTCGATGTGGCAATGAAGCGGATTTGTTCCAACGTCGAAATTGCAGTGAGGGACACCGGGCAGGGCATCTCTCCTGAGTTTCTACCTCACGTTTTCGCTCGCTTCCGTCAAGCGGATTCTACAACCTCGAGAGCACAGGGAGGATTGGGTCTTGGCCTGGCGATTGGAAATCACCTGGTGGAATTACACGGCGGAAGCGTTAGAGCCGAAAGCCAGGGTCAAGGCCATGGCGCGACCTTCGCCGTCACCCTGCCACTCGTGACGATTACTGAGACGAATGATGTAGATGCTTAGGACGAAGATTTCGAATTATCACATAATGTTCTAAGATTAGTGAGTCACCGACTGATAATTCAAGGCCGGAGAGCCAACCGGATCTGCCGCCGACACAGCCTAGCGATCCCATTCAACCCGATCCAGCGAGACCACCGCCATTGCCCCAGCCTCCCGAAGAAGAGCCTTTGCCCGCGCCCGTGACGGAACCCGGTCCTCCTCCACTGCCTGCGGGCGATCCACCACCAAATGACCCTCCGCGATTGACTTGAGGTGGTATTGGTTTAGCTTCTTATGAGTTGAAAACGGCGATGACCTTACTGCTGGGCTGAACGAAGGAGAACCGATATTAGGGCAAGTGCAAGGAAGCTACGGCGATAGCCCCCGGTCGCACGTTTGACACAGCGACCGGGCCTGTCGGTGGAAGAGTGGCCTAAGCGCTGGCGTTACTGGCCGAACCGTCCGCGATACTCGCCGGACGTGATGAAGGCCTTGACCATCTCAGCCGCGCGGAAGTCGCCGCTGAATGAGTTCAGTTTGTTCAACCAGAAGTTGTAACCACTGAAGTCCGTGTCGGGGGCGTCGTTCGGGGCGCGGCGCAGGTAGCCGAAGTACTGCTCGAGCACGAAGGCGCGGTTGAACTGCGCCGCACGTAGGTCTGCATCGTCGGCCACATTACGAAGTACGGTGGTGCGCGTCTCCGTGCCGGCGTTGAGTCCGTTGACGAGCGTGTCACGTTCGCTTTGCGAGAGCGCGCCGCCCGCGTTTGTGTTGAGCTGGTCAACGTATTGCGCGTTCGTGAGCGTCGTCGGGAACGCGGTCGTGAAAGCCGTGCGCGTGACGAACTCGTTGAAGTAAGCCACCTTGTTCGCCTCTAAGAGGGCGTCCGCGCCCGCTTGCCCGATGATCACGCCGCGTCCGATGCGCTGCACGTCGGGCAGAAACTCTAAGAGCGTGAGCGGCACCGTGCCTCCGATCCGCGTCGGGCCGAAAGCCGCCGTGAAAGTGCGATAGACGAGATAGCCCGTCTCCTGAAACTCGATTGAGAGGAAGAAGGCGGCACTCGTGTCTATGCGCTTGGCCGCGCGGCAATTCGCGTCTGCGCCGCACGACTCGATGTTGTTCACCCAGAACTGGAAGCCCGCCGGGTCGGGGTCGCGGTTGAGGAAGTCGTGATATTGCTGGCAGACGAAAGTGTTTGTGTCGTCAATGGCGTTCGTCGCAGGCTCCACGGGGTCGTCAATTATCAGCACGCTGGCCGAGCCTTGTGTGCCCACGAAGAATCCGCCCGTGGTGTTACGCAGCGAGACCGTGAACGTCTCGCCTTGTTGCGTGCCGCCCGCCTTCTCGTCTTTCGAGTCTTCGTTGATGAGAACGCGGAACGTCTTCGACGACTCTCCGGAGTTGAAAGAGACGGCGCCGAAGGCGGCGTTAAAGTCGGAGCGGTCGGACGCCGTGCCGCTCGTGGTGGCAAAGTCAACGGACGCGGGCTGCGTAAGATCGCCCGTCCTCGTCACGGTGATTTCAACGCCGGTGCAGTCTTCCATCACGCTGAAGCTCTGCGCGTTGAACTGGAACGTGCCCTGCGGCGCGACTGAGATGTCGCGGACGATCTCGCCGCCCGCGATGTCGCCGAGCAGGGTGACGGAGCCCACGGCGACGTTCGTCGAGGCGCGCAGATTGACGATGTAGAGCTTGGAAGTAGGGCTTCCCACGGGTTGCAGCGACGCGAAAGCGCGGTTGCTGCCCGCGGCGATGTCGAGTCCGACTTCGGCGGTCGTGTCCACGCCGAGCGCGCCGATGGTGAACAGCACGCCCGAGTTCGGATTGCCGGGGTCGCCTGCAGTTCCGTTGCCGGGGTCGCCGCCCTGTCGGACGAGTATGTCGAGGTTCGAGTCAATATCGAAGAGCGTCGTCGAGGTCGCGCTCGCTGTGCTATTGGTGTAAGCGGCGGCGACGACATTCGGGTTCTGGCCGGCGTTCGGATCGCTCGCGCTGTAAGCGAGCGTCGTATCGGTGCCCGCGAGTCCGCCGTTGTTCGGGTTGAGCCGCAAGCTCTGGTCAAGGTCGGAGACGACGCGAATGCGGTCGGGCACGGGATTGAAGTCAACGCCGAATGAAGCGCCGGTCAGCGTGAAGGCGGGGCCGCCCGTCACTTCGGTCGCCTGTCCCGTCGAAAGGTTGATCGTGTACATGCGGTTCGTGCTGCCGAGCGCGAAGAGCTGCCCCGTAGCCGGTCGGAAGTCCATGCCGACGATGGACTCGCCGGCCTGCAAGCCCGTGATCTGCACCGAGCCGAGGAGGACGCCGGGCGCGGCGCTGTTGAAGAGCAGCAGCCTGTTCGTGAGCGTCACGGCGTAGATGTTCGGCGAGATCGGCGCGACCGTGATGCCGCGTATGAATCCGCCCCCGCCGATGTTGCCGACAAACGAGGCCGCGCCCGTCGTCAGGTTGATGGTGTAGAAGCCGCTGCTGCCG
>JBGTLM010000271.1:0-2442 GCA_041744135.1 Pyrinomonadaceae bacterium | reverse complement strand
TCGCTCCGTAGGAGCGAAACATTTGGTAGCCGAAAAGCACATTTCGCTCCTCCGGAGCGAGGAAGTTCTTTTCAGCAACGTGTCTATAAACATTTGGCCGCTCTGCGGCGAGGGCAGGATTTGTGTTTAGAACTTTAGAGTCAGGACACTAGGGCAAATCGCCGGTCAGGAATGGTTCATTCTTCAATTTTCAATTTTCTGAATCCCATTTCGTGGTGCTTCGTGTTACTTCGTGGATCGTTTGTCTGCGCCGAGAGCTCAGAACGATCCACGAAATCACACGAACGGACACGAATAAGAATTGGACAATGAAAAATGAGAAATGAGAAATGGAAAATGAACCTTTCCTGACCTGCAAATTAGCGAGGCTTGAGCTGTCCTCGTGGGGCTTATCCAAGGAATGCGCGCAATTGATCTCGTCATCATTTTTGGGTACCTGATAGGCATTGTCCTGTTTGGGGCTTGGTTTGCGCGCAAGCAGAAAACCACAAAAGACTACTTCCTCGGCGGCCGTAATGTCCCGTGGTGGGCCATAGCCGCGTCTATCGTCGCGACGGAAACATCAACCATAACATTCATCTCAGTTCCCGGAATCGCGTTCGCGCGGGGCGGCAATTTCCAGTTTCTACAGCTCGTTCTCGGCTACATGCTGGGGCGCGTAGTTATCTCGCTGCTTTTCATCCCCTCGTATTTTCGCGGCGAGCTCATGACCGTCTATGAACTACTGGAGCGACGTTTTGGCAATCGCATCAAGATGCTCGCAGCATCACTCTTCGTTGTGATGCGAAACGTCGCCGATGGCATTCGGCTACTCCTGACAGCGTTTGTGTTAGCTGCGGTTTACACCGCTTTTCAACCGGAAGCGAATACCGAAACCATTGTGATCGGTTCGGTAATACTTCTGGGCGTGGTCATGATCATCTTCACTTACTTCGGAGGAATGGAGGCGGTTATTTGGGTCGAGGTGATGCAACTAGGAATCTATCTTATTGGCGCGGCAATGGCGGGACTCGTTCTCATCAAGGCCATCGATGGCGGTTGGAGCCAGGCTATTGTGCTCGGAGAGCAGTATCGCAAGTTTAATTTCGTTGACTTCGGATTCAGGCAGACAGGCTACGCGTTCAGCGCGCCGTTTACGGCTCGCACTCTTAACTTCTCACTGCCCATTGATCTAACGAAAACGTACACACTCTGGGCTGGAGTGCTCGGTGGATGTTTCCTGACAATGAGCACACACGGCACCGATCAGTATTTGGTGCAACGATATCTTTGCACAGACAAGCCCCGACGCGCGGCAACCGCGCTTTTGTCGAGTGGCGCAGTTGTGTTTGCGCAGTTTATCGGGTTTCTATTCATCGGCGTGCTGCTGTTCGCCTTCTACCAGCCGTACAACGACCCACTCTATACGAATCATGCTGAAGCCTGTGCGCGATTACAGCCGGCATCTGCAGCTAAGTGCCTCACCGATCCGTCGTTTGCGCAAAGCGCAAGCGCGACCTTCCCCTTCGCGAGTGGCGATCGCGTATTTCCCGACTTCATAACTAAGTTTATGCCGTCTGGTTTATCTGGTCTGGTCGTAGCGGCGATTTTTGCCGCAGCGCTCTCGTCCTCGCTCAATTCAATCGCCGCAACGGCGGTAAACGACCTTTACAAGCCGTTCAGACCTCGCCGTGATGACAAACACTACCTGCGTGCGTCCCACTGGTTAACATTGCTCTGGGGCATTGTCCAAATCGGCGTCGCGCTGGTAGCTATGCAACAGAATCGCTCAGCGCTCGATCAAGCATTGTCTGTAGCCTCCCTGATTAACGGCCCGATACTAGGTGTGTTTCTCGTGGGGACATTTCTGCGCCGCGTTAGCGAGCCACCAGCGCTTCTGGGGATGCTAACAAGCATGGTGGTGATGACCTACATCCGTTTCTGGACACCGATTGCTTGGACCTGGTACGTGCTTATTGGAAGTGTGATAACTTTTCTGGTTGCATGGCTAGCTGGGTTTGCCTTTGCGCCTTCACCGCGCGAGCGCCGCCACGAGCTTGCGCCCCGCGGCGTGGTTGAATAACACCCGTTCGAGGAAAAGAGATTTGAAATGATGCGATTTCGTACGTTCATTCACTCTGTTGTTTGCTTAGTTGTCGTCACCACGCTTTGCGTCGGACCTACGTTGGCCGGGACCGCAGCGCTCAGCCGCCCGCGAGTCTCCAGTCTAGCGATCGACGCCTTGAATTCCGCCGCGAAGGTCAAGCCGTTCCCCCGCCAGCCTTCGCGTGATGCTTTGAAGTGGGCGGACAAAGAGCTGCGGCGCATGTCTCTCGAACAAAAGATCGGTCAACTTATCTCAGTTGGTATTAATGCTACGTTTCTCAATCAGGATAGCGAGGCATTTCGCGTTTTGAAGCGGCAGGTTGAAGAGAACCATATCGGCGGCATTATTCTTTTCCG
>JBGTLM010000270.1:0-3263 GCA_041744135.1 Pyrinomonadaceae bacterium | reverse complement strand
CATCGTCTCGAAGGTGCAATCCTCTCCGCGGTGGGTGAAATCAGCTCCGAACGTGTCGAAGGGAATCGCTCCTTCCACCGTTTCGCCATCAGGAACGAAGTAGAAGCGAGGACGCTTATCGATGAACTGCTTGATCAGCCAGGCAGACGCCAGCCTGTCGATGTGCAAATTGCGACGCGTGACCCAACGCTGCCCCTGGAACTTCGCCACGCCAAGAGTTCCGCGCTTCGTGTGTGACATCGCTGCCTTCCCCTTAGGACCTTGAGCGGTGCGGATAGCTTTTAGGCTTCTTTCATAAGCGTTGAAGGCAGCGGCTCGTCCGGCGGCTCCAAAGAAATCGTTGGCGGCAATGCGTTCCAGTTCCGCATGAAGTCTGGCGATCTCGGTCTCATGAGCAGAAAGACGCCCAGCAGATAGGTGCTTGCCCCGAGCATGTTCGCGAATTGCTCCCGTTAAGCCATCGAAGCCCGCTGTGATCGCCGCAAACTCCTCATCTCGCGTCTTGCGGAAGGCTGCGATGATTTCTTCGTCTGCTGCCCCTTCTACGGAATCCGCTCTGAAAACAGCCGCCTCACCACCGGCGGACTCGATTTCCTGTTTCAACCACTGAAAATCTTCATGTGCCTTCTCCGTCGCTGGCAAAACGTAAACGGAATTCTTGATTGCCACCGCGCCGAGCTTCTGTAATTTGCGCCAGATGCGCACGCGCAAATTCGTAGGCTTTGGCGGTAGTTGATGGATTAATAGAATCCACTGCGGCTCTGGTCTGGTATCTCTCTTTGTCATCGTTTTGGTAACGGGGAGTGAGATTGTAACGAGTGTTACCACGAAAGTAAAGTGAGGTTAAGGGACTAGCTTAGAGCTGCGGGTGGAAATGCGAACTCCCATTCGGCAAACGGGTCCGAACTATAAACAGGCTTAAAGACTGACAACAGCAATAACTGAGGCGGATGCCAAAACGATCACTCAGTGATCCCCGGCCGTGTGGTATTGTCTTTGAGAACCTCTTGATCAAAAACGAACTTTGGTCCCTTTGTTTATTTCAAGTAACATGTGTTACAGTGCATTAGTCGTTACTTTTAAGGTCATTGTAGGTCCAACGGTAACGCAGTTGAACAATCATCCTTCAATCGGATCAGAAGGGTGTTTATAGGAAGTCAGTCTAATGACTCGCAATGATCACGTCACTGCAAACTTCATCGCAGTTGTCATCGCACTTTCTCTGGCCGCCGCCTGTGGTGCGCCGATGAAGCGCCCCGAGTCGCCAACTTCTCAGATCCTTTTTGTCTGCGAACACGGTAACGTCAAAAGTCTCATGGCCGCGTCCTATTTCAACGAACTGGCGCAAGAGCGTGGCTTGCCTTTGCGAGCGATTTCGCGCGGTTCAGCACCGGACTCTAATACAGTGCCGGCTACAATTCGTGAAGCGTTGAAAGGCGAAGGCTTCGATGTTTCTGCGTTTCATCCCGCTGCAGTGAGCACCTCCGACATCTCTACATCACGCCGGGTGGTTATCATCGGCACTACGCTTCCCGCTTCAGTTGGAACCCCAGGAGTAACACCCGACCATTGGGACGATGTCCCACCGGCCAGCGTCAACTATGCCGCGTCGCGTGAATCACTCAAGGCACACGTCAAGCAACTTATCGACCAGCTCGCGCCTCAGGCTCACAAATGAGTTCGGCACTACTTCTGCGGACTTCCCGTCGCACGTCCGCTGCTGTTCCAAACCATCGACACGATAATCCGCGCAAAGTTGTTGATAGATATGGTAGGCGCGTGGTCAGTCTTCCCCCGCAAACAGAACACCTGTAGGAGGAGTTACCCAGGCAATACGGAGCGGTAAGTATACTTGAGCTAGAGGCATAAACATTCTCCTTTTGCCCATGACCGGAAACTACGAGCAGGGAGATAATAAGCGACGCCACGCTCGATTGCGGTGATTCCAATAAATCGCATCGGACTGACAAAACTGTGAATACTTCAATTGGCCTCGCGCAAGCTACAGACGTCCAGGAATGAAGTGTCGGCCTCACTTTTGAGAATGTAGCGTCGGTGCACGGTTGAGAGGGTCATTGCATCCATCAATACCTAGCAGGTCAACCCCAACTCCGCTACAATTGCCGCCTTATCTGTGCCGGGGGCTCTCTAAATACAGGGTTCCTTCCAGCAGGCAGCCAGCACATAGGAAGGCGGCGAGTAAGCACTGGTTTTCGTTGGCGCTAGACTAGGCCGCTACGATATCCGCTCGCAACTCGGCGTGGGGGGGGGGATGGGTGAAGTGTACCTGGCTGAAGATGCCCAAACTCCGTCGTCAAGTGGCGTTGAAGATATTGCCCCGCGAGCTTGCGGCCAATCAGGATCGAATGCGGCGCTTCATTCAAGAGGCGCAGGCCGCGGCCGCTCTCAATCATCCGAACATCGCACACATCTACGAAATTGGTGAAAGCGAAGGCAGTAACTTCATCGCGATGGAGTTTGTTGATGGCAAGACTTTGCGCGAGAAGATTCACCAAGAGAAGAGCGAATTAAGGGTCCGGCTCAAACACTTGCTCCAGTCGCGGAAGGGTTGGCGAAAGCACACGCGTCAGGAATAGCGTTGGCGAAAATGGATTGAATCAGATGAATAAAGAACTCGAAGCCAACACCACACTGTCGCATTACCGCATCGTCTCCAAAATCGGCGCGGGTGGGATGGGCGAGGTTTATCTGGCGCAGGACACAAAGCTCGATCGCAGAGTGGCGCTGAAGATTCTGCCTGCCGCTGTCGCGTCGAATCGCGATCGCATGGAGCGCTTTGTTCGCGAAGCAAAGTCGGCGGCATCGTTGAATCATCCCAACATAGCGCACGTCTACGAAATCGGCGAGAGTGACGGCACGCACTACATCGCGATGGAGTTTATCGACGGCGAAACGCTCCGCGAGAAGATCCATAGAGACAAAGCTCCACTCCCGAAGCTGCTGAAGTATCTGATTCAGGTGGCGCAGGGGTTGTCGAAAGCTCATGCGGCCGGAATTGTTCATCGCGATCTCAAGCCCGACAACATCATGATCACGCGCGACGACTACGCGAAGGTATTGGATTTTGGATTAGCGAAGCTAGTCGAACCCCAAAGAACTTTTGGGTCGAACGAAAGTGGTTCGAGTGAAATCGCGACCGCTGTTATGCAGCAACCGGGACTCCCAGGCGGAGAGTCCAGCTGGGATAGTGGGCATTCAACGCCGGGAATGGTGATGGGCACTGTCGGCTATATGTCTCCCGA
>JBGTLM010000269.1:0-9462 GCA_041744135.1 Pyrinomonadaceae bacterium | reverse complement strand
CGCCGGCCAGATCATTGTCAACCCCGGCGGCCTCGACCACAACCTGTTTCCCAACCAGCACATCCGCGTGGACATCTTAAGCGCCGCAGCCACGCCGTTCGATACCGGTGCTGGCGTCCTCGCCAATTTCATTCTTGGCGGCAGCACCACGAACGGGCCGAACCCCTATGTCAACTTCTCGTTCGACATTACGGCGCTCGTCGGCTTGGGCGGCACCTTCCAACTCCGCTTCGCGGAGGTAGATAACCTAGGGTTTCTCAACATGGGCGTGGACAACGTGAGCATCAACGCGCGACGCCTGCCGGCGCCCCGGTCCCCGAACCGGCCACCTTGCTGCTGCTCGGCACAGGTCTCGCAGGAGTTGCAGCAGCTCGCAAACGGCGCAAAGCTCGCAAGGGCGAAGAAATGTAGTTCGTTAATTAGGTCAATGCAGTGAACCACTTGTGAGCCGCAAGAGACTCACAGGTGGTTTACTTTGTGGGAGAGACATATCAATCGCGGATTCGGGGTATCTGGTCCTGGTCTCTGCCTGCTGGACACTGCCGAAATGGGCGTGTTAGATTAAAACGCTTTTTAAAGTTTGGCGGTTGCCGTCTTTAGACGGATTTACTGCTCACGAGGAGGATCATCTAAGCAGTGGCGTTAGCAAAAGAGACTAAAGAACAGGTTGTTACGGATTTTAGAACCCACGAGGCCGACACCGGCTCCCCCCAAGTCCAGGTTGCTTTGTTAAGCAAGAGAATCAACGAATTAACCGAGCATTTCAAGACGCACAAAAAGGACAATCATTCGCGGCGCGGCCTGCTTAAGATGGTCTCGCAGCGCAGAAGTATGCTGGATTATTTGAAACGCACAGATATAGAGCGTTACCACGAGGTAGTGAATCGTCTGGGCCTGCGTCGTTAAGCTAGCCTGTTACTATAGCGTAACGAGAGATCTTCGAATCTCCGATTTTTTTAACGCCCGCGTCTATCGAAGAGCTTGCGGCAGTGCCGAACGTGACGGCTAACGACTGGTAGCAAGTGGACGTGTTAGGCCTAATAGTAAGCACCAAAGGCGGCTGAGCTTCACGGTAAGAGGCTTTGCCGCCTTTTGAATTGAAGAGGTTTTCGAGTTTCCACGCTTCACGTTGGCCGGTTGACTCGAAACGAAGGAAATTAAACCAAAAGAAGCGAGGCGGATGAGACGCCCGCGCGCCTGATTCCAGGCGTCATTGTCCCGAAGGAGACAAAAACATGCCAGTTAAGAAGTACCTCAAAGAATCGATAAAGTTAGGCGAGAAAGAGCTAACAGTGGAGACCGGGCGGCTAGCCAAGCAGGCTGACGGCTCAGTGGTAATTCGTTACGGAGATACGATGTTGTTGGTGGCCGCTGTAAGCGCCTCCACCCAGCGCGAAGGAATTGATTTCTTCCCGCTAACGGTGGAATACCGTGAATCCCAGTTTTCGGCCGGGCGCATTCCGGGAAACTATTTTCGGCGGGAAGGACGGCCGAACGAAAAGGAAGTGCTAACCAGCCGCCTGATTGATCGACCATGCAGGCCCTTGTTTGCTGAAGGCTTCCGCAACGAAACGCAGGTTATTGCCAGTGTCATCTCGGCCGACCCCGACAACAACCCGGATGTGATCGCGATTACGGGTGCGTCGTGCGCGCTCTATCTGTCGGACATTCCGTTCATGAATCCCATCGCGGGTGTGCGAGTGGGTTTGATTGATGGCCGCTACATCATTAATCCAACATACGATGAAGTGCGGGAATCGCGTTTGAACCTAATAGTGGCCGGGACTGAAGAGGCCATTGTCATGGTGGAGGCCGGGGCCGAGGAAGTTTCAGAAGAAATCATGGTTGAGGCCCTGATGCTGGCTCATAAAGAGATCAATCGCCTGTGCCGTTGGCAAAATGAACTCTATAAAGCGTTGGAAATCCAGAAACGCGAAGTGGTGCAGCCGGAACTCAATGAAGAGATGATGGGCGAGATACACGGAAACTACAGCGAACGTTTGCGTGCTTCGCTTGACACCACCGACCAGGAAAAGCGGTCGAGCTATTCTGCCGTCGATGCTCTGAAAAAAG
The DNA here is from genome assembly GCA_041744135.1 of Pyrinomonadaceae bacterium. GTDB lineage: Bacteria > Acidobacteriota > Blastocatellia > Pyrinomonadales > Pyrinomonadaceae > PSRF01. The sequence continues at coordinate 7,389 of JBGTLM010000269.1, read as the reverse complement.
AGGTTGTCGAGGCTTATCCCGAAGATCAGCCTGCGCTGCGGCAGATGGCCAAGACAATCTTTGACCATTTGAAGGAGAAGATTTTCCGCGAGGATATTCTCGATAAACGGCGCCGCCCGGACGGCCGGCGGTTCTCCGAGATTCGACCAATCACTTGCGAAGTAGGATGGCTGCCGCGCGTCCACGGTTCTGCGCTCTTCACCCGAGGCGAAACTCAGGCTATGGTAACGACCACCCTGGGGACGAAGGAAGATGAGCAATACATGGACGACCTGGAAAAAGGTGAGGTCAAGCGCCGCTTCCTGCTACATTACAACTTCCCGCATTACTCGGTAGGCGAGGTGGGCCGGTTTGGCTCATCGAGCCGCCGCGAAATTGGGCACGGCGCTCTTGCTCGCCGTGCGATTGAGGCCGTATTGCCCGAGGATTCGGTTTTCCCTTACACGATCCGTATTGTTTCGGACATTACGGAGTCAAACGGCTCTTCATCCATGGCCTCGGTTTGCGGAGGCATTCTTTCATTAATGGATGCTGGAGTGCCCTTGAAGGCGCCGGTGGCCGGCGTGGCCATGGGTCTGGTGATGGAGGGGAATAAATACGCGATTCTCTCAGATATAGCGGGCGCTGAAGATCACTATGGCGATATGGATTTTAAGGTCACGGGAACGCGAGAAGGAATTACCGCCCTACAGATGGACATTAAGATCGGCGGCATCAATGCGCAGATCATGGCCGAGGCGCTCGAGCAGGCTAAGAAAGGACGATTGTACATTCTGGATGTGATGGCGAAAGCACTGCCCGAGCCTCGCACTGAGATTTCGTCGTATGCCCCGCGCATCATCCAGATCAAAATCAACCCTGACAAGATTCGAGATGTCATTGGACCAGGCGGTAAGATAATCCGTTCGCTCGTCGAAGAGACGGGAGCGAAGATCGACGTATCCGATGACGGAACGATCTCGATCGCAACTGCCAGTGGCGAAGCAGCCGAAGCTGCCATAGCCCGAATCCGGGGCCTTACCGCTGAAGCGGAGGTGGGCCAGAGCTACCTCGGCACAGTGTCGAGAATTGTAGACTTCGGTGCTTTTGTCGAAATATTTCCCGGCACAGACGGTTTGTTGCACATTTCGGAGATTGCCGACCGCAGGGTTAAAGATGTGCGCGACGAGTTGAAAGAAGGACAGCAGATCTTGGTGAAGTGCATTGGCAAGGAAGGCAACAAGATTAAGCTCTCTCGTAAAGCCGTCTTGCGCGACGAGGGCCGCAAAGCAGAAGCGGCTAGCACTAGTGAGAGTGACTGAAACCTCAGTCAGGACGCTCATGGCTAAGACGAGCGAGAAAAGAACCGAGTTGGGCAGCGAACTGCTCCAACTCGGGTTTTCGCTGAAGGTCCCTGCCCAAAGGAGTTCCGCAGACCGCTTGTCCCTTCAGTCTGAAGTCTAGAATCATTGTCTAAGGTTTGGACAGTCGTCTGTTTAATTTCCAAGCCTTGGACAAAAAAACGACTTTTTCGGTCATTCCCTCGCATCTGCCTTAAACCCGTGTCGTTGGACTAAGATTTGCTGCAAATTAAAGCCCCCTACAAGCTTCTCTCCTTAATTGGGCTTGGCAGTTTTTATAACCGGACTTACCGGACTTAGCTAGAGCACCTCTCCCGAATCCGCAGCAGGCGTTTCGCAGCGGCTTCCTGGCACTCTAGTTCTCTTCCCCTATACCTCGTAACCATGAGGTTCGAACCCGATCGCTGAACTGGAATTCCCCGGTTATTGATCATCTCCCTCTAGCACCAAAGGAGCCATTAAGGGTTCTCATTTTGTAGTTGTTCGCTTTTGATCAGAGTTCGCTAATCGTTAAACGATGAAAATCTTTCCTTACATTTCGTTGCTTCGCGGCAGAGATACTAAGTGGAACTTCCGGCCGATGACCAGCCGAGCCACGCGGTGCGTTGCTGTGACGCTAAGCGTCTGGCTGTTGACCGGCGGACCGGTCCATGCTGCGCCCGTGGCAATCAGCGAGGTCATACAGGTACTAGGCAGCTATCAGAACCCCCCTGAGCTCCGACTTCGAAGTTTGACCCAGACTGCCAGTACTCCCATCTCTGGAGTGAAAGGATCCACTGTCACTTCCGGTTTGACGCAGTCCAGCGCCGATGGTCCAGGCGTTAACTCTAATGCTCCCCAGCGCGGTGTTGAAATCATCGATCAAGGTGAAGTCGACGGAACAATCTGTGACTGCGGTGAAATTCTAATTCCGGTTGGCGGCTTCCCCAAGTGGCCTCTGCTTTTCCTGGCAGCGATACCTTTCTTTTTCATTGGCAGCAGTGACGACATCCAAAGTCCTAGTTTCACTCCCACGCCACCGATCGCTCCGACGCCCACTACCAGCCAAACTCCAATACCAGAGCCAGCGTCGCTTTTACTGTTTGGTTCGGGCTTGGCTGCTCTCGGAGCTGGTCTTCGCCGGCGGTACGCTAGGTTACAACTGGCGATGCAGATAGAAGCTGCCAAGGGGGCCTGATAAAATGAGACTTAGCATAGCCGCTAATCGATACCCGCGTTACGTTAAGTTCGCCCTGGCCGCGTTGCTCGGCATCGGTTTCTGCCTGGCGTATCCCACTACAACTGCTTACGCGAAAAAAAAGCCTGCGAAGTATGGCACGATCAAAGTACAGACAACGCCAGCCGGTCTTCCGATCGAAGTTGATGGCAAGCCCGAGGGTCAGACCACCTCTGACTGGCGAGCTTGGGATCGCGAGCCCGGAGTTCACACTGTCGTTATTGTGCTGCCAAACGGCCAGCGATGGACGCGCGAGATTATTCTGGAGGCCGGACGCATTAAGTGCGTGGCGCTCAACTACAGACCTGGTCAGCCGGCAGCGACCACATCTCCCTGTCCCTTTCCAGTGAATCTCTCCGCACCTTCCTCGGTCAATGACGGAGAGGTGATTACCTATACCTCGGATGTCTCTTATAGCGGAACTTCAGCGCTGAACTACACCTGGACGGTTACCCCGTCGAACGCCAAAGTTCTTAGTGGAACCGGTAGTCCGACGATTACAGTCGATTCAACTGGATTGGCAGGACAACGGATTCTGGCTACTCTGGTTGTCGATGATGGATCAGGTCAGCCTACGTGCCGGCAAACAGCGCAGGCTTCTACTTTCATTCCGGCTCTGCCGCCCCGTGAGAATCCGGCTCGGGAGTTTGACGTTTGTTGCAATTGCTCATTCGACGATCAAAAGGCTCGTCTTGACAACCTCGCAGTTGAACTTCAGAACGATCAGTCGACCACTACTTACATTTTTGCTTACGGCGGCCGCACCAGCCGTACCGGCCAAGGCGACCGAATTGGTGCTCGGGCGCGAGATTATCTTATGAGTCAACGAGGCATCGACTCTGCCCGAATCATCGTTCTGAATGGCGGTTTCCGTGAACAGGATTGTGTTGAACTGTGGATCGTGCCAAGCGGCGCTACACCTCCGCAGCCCCGACCTACGGTCCAGGCAGGCGACGTTCGGCCACCTCGTGAAACACCTACCCGGAGACGTCCGCGCGACTAAGCTTGAATGTCGCTAGGATAATGCAGGCAGGACGCCGCGCTTCCAGCATGCGGCTGTTTTTGTCAAAACTCTGATTAATAGGAGACAGGAACCATCGGCGTTCGTGTCTCCTTTTTTGCTTTTCCTTACGTTGACGGTACCTTAACCCTGTGGTAACAATCAGCGGAATTTCCCGAAAGCCCCAACACTAATTCCCCTTAAAGAGGACGAATCCGCATGGTTGAGAATGGTGGCGGCGGCGGAAGTATGGGCGGTTTGTTGCGGTACTGGCCACCTTCTTAATTATCGTTCTGGTGCTGCTTTTGTTTACAGAGGCCGGCTGTTTGGTGGTGGTGGCACGCAGAAGATCGATGTCAACGTTCAGACGCCGAGTAAGTGAGTCAAATCTGATTGTCTTTTCTTGTGTGTGTTTGAAAGGAGCGCCACCGCGCTCCTTTCTCGTTTTGCAACAACACCCGATCGCTCCCGAATAATTCCCGGTCAGCCGGTTCAGACTAAACATTTACCATTTGGTATTTACCGTTTACCATTCTAAAAGCATGAGTGCACCGAATATTGAAACCATCGTCTCGCTCGCCAAACGGCGAGGTTTTGTTTTTCCGTCGTCTGAAATCTATGGCGGCCTCGGCAGTGCCTGGGACTATGGGCCGTTGGGTGTGGAACTTTGTAACAACGTCAAGCAAGCCTGGTGGCGTTGGATGGTTTATGAACGCGACGACATGGAAGGCTTAGACTCGTCCATCATCCTCAATCGCCTGGTCTGGAAGTATTCCGGTCACGAAGACACCTTTAGCGATCCACTCGTGGATTGTCGTGATTGCAATAGCCGGTTGCGCGCCGACAAGCTGGGATATCAGCCCAGCGATGACGAACTCCGCGAAGGGCTAGCAGGTGATGCAGTAGCGAAAGCAATCCGGGAACGACGCATTGGATGCCCAAACTGTGGATCAAAGAATCTAACTGAACCGCGACCGTTCAACCTGATGTTTCGTACCCATGTGGGCGCGGCAGCCGAGGACGATCCGTCGTCTCTCGTGTACCTCCGACCAGAAACTGCGCAGGGCATTTTCATAAATTTTGCACACGTCTTGACGACCAGTCGTCGAAAACTTCCTTTCGGCGTGGCGCAGATTGGCAAGTCATTTCGAAACGAAGTAACGCCCGGCAACTTCATCTTCCGTACCCGTGAGTTCGAGCAAATGGAAATGGAGTATTTTGTTCGACCAGGCGAAGACGACCAAGTACATCAGGAATGGATCGACAGCTGCTTCAGTTGGTTCACGAATCTGGGTATCTCGGCGAGCAATCTGCGCCTCTACGAACAACCAAAAGAAGAACTGGCCCACTACGCCAAACGCACCGTTGATATCCAGTACCGTTTTTTCCCCGAACGCGAAGAGCAGGAGCGGCAGTGGGACGAACTGATGGGTATCGCCAACCGCACCGATTTCGATCTGCGTACGCACTCAAAGAAACCCGAGGACGCGGAAGGGAAGCGCCTTAATTCTGACTCGACGGAAGACCTTTCCTATTTTGATGAAGCAACCAAGGAACGTTTTTACCCTTATGTGATCGAGCCGGCCGCGGGTGTGAATCGCACGGTGCTCTCCGCGCTCATGGATGCGTATTCAGAAAAGACTAACGACAAGGGCGAGATCCGGGTAATTCTGAAACTTCATCCAACCCTGTCGCCCATCAAGGCTGCAATCCTGCCCTTGGCAAAAAACAAGCCGGAGATAGTTGGGATGGCCAAGGCAATCAAGCGCTCGTTACAGCCGCAGTTGCGCGCGGTCTACGACGATACTGGCGGCATCGGGAAACTGTATGCGCGCCAAGACGAGATCGGCACACCGTTCTGCGTAACCGTCGATCACCAGTCGCTTGAGGATGAAGCGGTCACCGTGCGGGACCGAGACACCTGGGAGCAGGAACGCGTCAAAGTGTCCGATTTGCCAGAGCATTTGTCTCAGCGACTCAAAGAATAGTCCAACGTACAATGTCCAAAGTCCAACGTCCGTTTTTCGCAACTTGGTTTTGACCTTGGACCTTGGACTCTGGACATCGGACAGGTTCCTTTATGCCGATAGTAAAAAAGCGCAACCAACAAACAGAAACTCGGTTGCTATTGGAATCTGGCGATCCGGTTGAGTTGCCGCCCGCCGAGGTTGAAGACCGAGCACTACTCGTGCAGTTTGATCAGTTTAAGCCTTTTATTTCTGAACTGCTCGAAGAGTTGCGCGACGGCTGTACTGCGGAGCCTGTCGCGGTAATGAACGACGGATCTACCTTCGCAATTCACGGCGATACCAAGACGTTTTGGGTGAAGCTCTGGCATGCAGCCGGAACCGGGATGACCAGGATCGACCGAGTCCAGGTGCTGAGCTGCATTCCTTCCACTCGCGGGTTTCAAATTTCAGTCCCTGATGAACCTGTGCTTGAAGAATAGTCCAACGTTCAAAGTCCAAGGTCCAACGTCTCAGGGATGCCATTTGACTTTGGACATTGGACGTTGGACATTGGACTAGATGTCCGAGATTCCCGATAAAGTAGTCAAACTTGCGAGCAGCATCCAGGCGGAAGGCGGCCGGGCGCTCCTCGTCGGCGGGTGTGTGCGCGACATGCTGATGCGAGCGCAACCGAAGGATTGGGACCTCGAAGTCTATGGCATCGAGCCAGTGAGACTGCGTGAAATTCTGGATCGGTTCGGCAGCATCAACGTTGCCGGCGAAGCCTTCACTGTCTACAAACTGGGCCTTGATCTGGACGTCTCGTTACCGCGGCGCGAGCGCAAGTCCGGTCGCGGTCATCGCGCGTTCGTAATCGAAGGTGACCCGGCCATGACGTTTGAAGATGCGACGCGCCGTCGCGACTTCACTATTAACGCAATTCTTCTGGATCCATTGACTGGAGAATTAATCGATGCTTTCAACGGACAAGAAGCCATCAAACAACGAATTCTGCGCGCAGTTTCACCCGACACATTCGTCGAAGACAGCTTGCGTGTATTGCGAGCGGCACAGTTCGGCGCCCGCTTCGAGTTTGATATCGAGCCAGACACCGCCGCTCTTTGTCGCACGATGGATCTTTCGGATCTTCCAAAGGAGCGCGTCTGGAGCGAGATGGAGAAGCTGCTTTTGGGAGCCAGGCGCCCTTCGATTGGCCTTGAATGGCTGCGCTCACTCGGAGTGAATGAGCAGCTGTTCCCGGAAATCAGAGCGCTGGAGGGCGTCCCTCAGGATCCGGAGTGGCACCCGGAGGGCGATGTGTTTGTCCACACGAAGCTCGTTGTCGATGGCGCCCGCGATTCAATCGAAGATTTGCCGTATGGAAAGAAAGTGACCGTGATGCTCGCCGCACTGGCCCACGACTTTGGCAAGGCCGCGACCACGGAATTCCTGGAGGGCCGCTACCGATCGCGCGGACACGAGGAGGCCGGTGTCGCCCCGACAGAGAGTTTCCTTGAGCGCCTCAACATTCATACTCTTGCCGGTTACGACGTGCGTGCGCAGGTGATTGCCCTGGTGCGGGAGCATCTGAAGCCGGGTGAGTTCTACAAGAAACGTGACGAGGTGGGTGATGGCGCTTTCCGGCGTCTGGCGCGCAAGTGCGAACTTGATCTGTTATACCGGGTGGCGAAGGCCGATTCACTCGGACGCAATGCGCCCTGGGTTTCGCGCGAGAAATGGTACGACTCGGCGGCGCAGGATTGGTTCATCCAGCGTGCAAAAGAACTCGAGGTTGAGCAACAGCCCCCGGCACCGCTGCTAATGGGTCGGCATCTGCTCGAGATGGGTTTGACCCCGGGTCCAAGGTTAGGCGAGATCACGCAT
>JBGTLM010000268.1:0-3036 GCA_041744135.1 Pyrinomonadaceae bacterium | reverse complement strand
CGTCAGTTACAACGAACCTGCTGACTGGGATTTGCCAGCACGCGAATTGCTGGGCGGTGCTTTGCTAATGAATGCCGAATATGCGGAGGCGGAGAAAGTGTTTCGAGCCGAGATCGCCAAACACCAGCGCAACGGGCGCGCTTTATTCGGTCTGGTTGAAAGCTTGAAGCGACAAGGCAAAGACGGTTCTGCACAAATGGTCCAACGCGAATTTGATAGGGCCTGGGAAACCGCAGACACCAAACTATCCGTAGAGCATCTCTCCGGGATAAGACCTTAAGAGGGGGGCATGGCACCCCTTTGCTGCGGTCCCATGAAGTCAGTACCACCTCGCGGTAGCGGGTGGGTTTCGCTCGCAATCACGACCGCTCCAGACCATGAGGTCCGCGGGTTAGGGGTGGGCCGTTGCTTGAGAGATCACATACACATCCCCCAACCCGCTACCGCGAGGCGGTACTGACCTCATGGGACCACAGCAAGTGTGACGAGGCCAGCGCTAAGCTTTCTTGACCACATCACCAACGCGAAACACCCCGGACTTAACGACCTTTGCATTTATGCCGCGCAGATGAAGCTGTTTTCCCAGAGGTGAATTGACAAACTTCATCGCATCCAATCCGAAGCGGACGACAAATTTCTTGCAGCCGGTGTGGGGTGGCGGGGTGACTTCTATTACGGCCGAGCCGATCGCCAGTCTTGTTCCCGCAGGCAAGTTTTCAGCGCTCAGATCCAGATCGAGGAAGATCTGATCGCCAGCCAGCGGCCAGCGCTCTTTGGACTGCGCCACGAGAGCAATCGTGCGAGAGTTCATCACGTTGAGTTGCATCTCAGGATTCGGCAAACCATCCGGCGTACTGGAACTGCGGCGCTTTTTCCAAGTATCACCCACGAGGCCTTCTACCAGACTGAGTTCACCTTCCTCAACGACTTGGCGCTCATTGATCTGCGGCCGGCGCACAATCAGCTCCACCACGCCTTCATCCTTGGGCGAGCGCCTGATCTCATCCAGGCCCGCCTCCAGCTCTGCTGTTGATAAATGTTTCACAGTAACCACGCTAAGTCCTCCGTCCGGGCCCGGTGCTGGTAGTTTAGAGTTCGAGCTTTATTTAGCTTGTCCGCACCCAAGCCGCAACCTAAAGGTTGAACTCTCAACTTCCGGCCATCTCCCCGTCTCCCCGTCTCCCCGTCTCCCTGTCTCCCCGTCTCCCCGTCTCCCTTTCTCTTCACAACGGCAATCTCAAACGCGCTTCGCAACCTCGCAAGTCCCGACGATTTTCGAGAGTTAGCGTGCCGCCATGCGCTTCGGCAATCTGCCGCGAGAGGACCAGGCCGATGCCTGAGCCTTCCACTTTCGTAGTAAAGAACGGCACAAAAAGGTTCGCCGTGTTGGCGAGGCCCAGTCCTTCGTCAGTGACCCAAACATCGAGTTTACCGTTGGTTTGGGTCCAGCCGGATTTTACTGCTCCGCCAGTTTCGAGCGAAGCATCCACAGCATTCCGCACCAGGTTGATTAGCAACTGTTCCAACTGCGCGCTGTCACCTTGCACCATTATCTCAGGCCCGGCAACCACGCTAACCGGCAGCCTGGTCTCCAGGCTGGCGACGCGCCGGACCAACTCTCCCACACTTAGTGGTTCGAAGCGGGGCTGCGGCAAGCGCGCCAGTTTTGAATACGACTCGACAAAGCGCGCCAGGGACGAGGCGCGCGACGAAATGACGTCTAACCCACGCTGCATGTCTTCGCGATAGTCAGCGGGCTCAGGTTGGCGGTCGAGCAGATCGGCAAGACTACCGGCCACCGACTTGATGGGCGCCAATGAGTTGTTCAACTCATGGCCCAACACGCGCAAGAGTCTTTGCCAGGCAGTGCGCTCTTCCTCACGCAGCGTTTGACTGAGGTCGGTTAATACCAGCAACTGATGCGACACACCACGCTCGCGGAAGGTGCTGCGGCGAATGTCCCAACGACCGACACCGCCAGGAAAAATCATCTGCATCGTCTGCGGACCATCAAACTCGCGCTCCAGACAAGCCTCCAATCCAAGTTCGCTGCTGGTCCGCCCCAGCAGCCGCGGCGCCGGCTGTGACAGCAACCGCTCACCGGCTCGATTGACCAGACGCAGACGCCGATCACCGTCAAAGGCGAAAACCGCCACATCGATCTCGGACATCACCGCGCGCAGCAGCGCCGTCGCTTCGAGGGCCCCCAGTCGTTGGTCGCGCAATGTCTGTCCTAATTCATTCACCTCGATCATCACCTCGCCCAGCGCGTCACCACTTCCCGCGCGCCTTCCCCGGATAGAAAAATCGCCTTCGCGAATTGCTGCAAGAATGTTGGAGAGGGTTTGCAGCGGTCGAATGATGCGTTGCTTGAGGTTGATTGCGATACCCAGCCACAGGAGCACGAGCAGGAGATCGACAGTCCACTGAGTGCGGCCAGAATAACCGTCAAGCCACAGCAGCAACGCACATAAGGACACCGCGGGAAGGCCAGCCAAGACTGCTAGAATCGTAATCCGGCCCTCGAATCTCAGACGTCCGCCGCTCTTGAGCCCCGGGTCGAGAGTAGTGATTATCGACGTATGTTTAGGTGGTTCTGGATGGGCGCTCACATCGTTATGATAACCCATACTTCTGCAAGCGGCGGTAGAGAGCGCTACGGCTTAAGCCCAGGGCTTCGGCGGCTCGATTAGCGTTTCCTTCGAAACGCGCAAGAGCTTTTTCAATCAGCAGGCGCTCCGCTTCTTCGAGGCTCATCTCTTCCAAACGCGCCGAGACACTGGCGTCTCGTGAGGTTTGTAGGGCCAGGTCAAAAGCCGTCACCGTCATGCCGGGGGTCATCAACACCGCCCGTTCAATAACGTGATCCAATTCTCGGACATTCCCCGGCCACGCGTGTTGGCGTAAAGCTTCGACTGCTTCACGGCTGAAGCCCTCAACCGGTCGCCGGTAATGCTCACGATGCTGCCGTAGGAAATGTTCGGCGAGGGGCGGAATGTCGTCGAGTCGTTCACGGAGCGGCGGCAGATGAACTTC
>JBGTLM010000267.1:0-2374 GCA_041744135.1 Pyrinomonadaceae bacterium | reverse complement strand
GTGGAGTTTACAGGACCGAGCAAAGCGTCAACGCTACACCCCTGACTCTTCAAGAAAGAAGAATGCCGGAAATCCTAATCAGAAATCCTCAACAGAGGCTACCGCTTCCGCCCGCAGCCGGTGCACTGGCATCTGCAATCGTCGCTCCCGCGAAATCAATTGACGAGGATAAGAGCCTCAGGATAAGAGCTACTGCTAAAGTCATCCGAACAAACCCCCAACCTTCTGCGCTCGAGGCTATGGCATCTTTAAAGAGCAAGGATACAAAGCCCCTACAAGCCAACGCTCCCGATGGTGACGAGAAAGCGAGTTCGCGCGCTCCATTGGAGGTCAGGGCTTTTAAGGAAAAGCCGGCTAACCCTCTATCCCAAGAGATCTTGAATCTTTTGCGCTTGGCGCAACAACCTCAAGAAACCACTTTCGCGAAGAGCGCAGCCCACATCAATGGGGCCACACTCGAGCTGGGTCGGAAAACTACTGGTTCGTTAAACGCTCACAGTTCAGCCATTGTTCTGGATGAGCCGGGAAAACCCGATCACGCTGTCCCAGTATCAAGCACGGGAGGCTCCAAACTAACAAGTGTCGAGCCGGAAGGTATCTCTGCGACAAAGGAAAGTCCCACTATTTCAGATTCAGGACGGGCCATGAGGAACGAAGATTCCACCGCGACCGAACGTTCGGCAAGTAACCCGCCTTCGTCCTCTTCCGCCAATCCTGCTCCTCCAAAGGAAGTGGCGCTGACTGACATCTATAGGATTGGCGTCGGTGACGTGCTCGATATACGTTTGCTCAATTCAGCTATCTCCAGATCGACACTGTACACGGTAATCGATGGTGGCTTGATCGACCTTCCCATCGCAGGGGGGCCAATAGCGGTAGGAGGTCTTACGGTCGACGAGATCCGAGGTCGCGTCGCTTCCGAACTCAAACGCCGAGCGGTTGAAGAAGGTGCCCGCGTTTCGGTGGGAGTGCGGCACTACGCGAGTCACAGCGTCGTCATCACTGGCTTGGTTCACCATCCAGGTTCCAAGATTCTCAGACGAGAAGCAGTTCCCCTTTATGTCATCATGGCCGAAGCTCAAGCGCGACCGGACGCCGGTGGGATCACAATAATCCGACCAGGCAGTGCGGGAACGACCGTGGATCTAAGCGATCCGGCGGCGCTCAACTTAACCATACGGCCCGGCGACACGATCAGCGTTACCGCACGTCCTCAGGAGTTCTATTTCATCGCCGGTGGCATCAACTATCCAGGGCAAAAGGTGTTCGAGCCGGGCATAACTCTCCTGCAAGCGATTCTTGCGGCCGGTGGGTTCCGGCGACAGAGTGATAACCGTATCGATTTATGGCGCGAAGGCCAGAATGGGCTATTAGCTACCACCACATTCAAATTGAAAGAGATCAAGGCGGGCAAGGTCGCGGATCCTCCGCTGAATGCAGGCGACCGCATAGAAGTATCCCACTAACTCAGAAACTGTCTTAAGGCAAACTCAACACGTCGTTCACCGCATCCGTAGCAGCCACGTATCGGAGGCAAGCCTGCGGATCGTGTACCCGTCAGCTCCATGACGTGTTCCGGGCTGAGTTCGGTTTCTCTAAGCGCATGCTTAAGGTGACGCAAAGCATTTCAATCTCCAGCACCTGAAGTTTAAATGGCGCTTGAAGTCGCACCGCACAAATCAAGGAATGGAATCCAAAGCAAATTACCCGTCTAGTCTCTATTGTGTGATAGGAGGGTCCATGTTCGTGATCAGACTTTATATCGCCGGGCTCACACTAACGTTTTTGCTCGGCACCGTTGTCACATCAGGTATAGGGTTGTTAGAGAGCATCGTCATAGTGTGCCCTTTGCTGTACCTGATTCTTGATATAAAGGAAGAGCTACAGTCCCTGATTTTACTTGAGGCGCGGGTTTCATCCCTTTCACGCTGATCGATTGCTGCTTATGACCATGTACGTTTACGCCATCAATCTTATCCTGACCTTTGTTATTGCGCTCGTGCTTCATGAAGTTGGCCACTTTCTTGCGGCTCGCGCCTGTCAAATTTCAGTAAGCGAAGCCGGACTCGGTTGGGGCCCCAAGCTATGCAGCGCCCGTTTTCACGACGTTGATTATATTCTGCGCCTACTACCCTTGGGCGCTTACGTCCGAATGGACATGGACGGCTTGCAGAGACGCCCCCTCAGCCAACAGTTGTTTGTGCTGCTGGCAGGCATTGCCGTGAATCTCGTCCTTGCCGCGATCGCATGGGGATCCTTGTTCGGTACCCTCAATCTGGTACTGGCCCTCGCGAATGTTTTCCCTTTGTACCAACAGGACGGCTGGAAAAGCGGCATGGTGATTTTCCGTAGGGTATTTGGAGGGCCTAGTCCG
>JBGTLM010000266.1:0-20967 GCA_041744135.1 Pyrinomonadaceae bacterium | reverse complement strand
CTGGCTGGGATTGGCCTTCTTCAAAAAATTTACCGCTTCGAAAGTCTCCTTGCCGGTTCCGCCCAAGACGTCGTTTACGCTTTGATCGTAGATGGCTTCGAATCCACCTTGCACACTTGCCGAGGAGCGGCCCGCGCGAATGGTGAAATCCGCGAGATTCGAGATCGTCAGCGTGGGGGCACTGCCCTGCAGTATCCGGGGCATGGTCGGGGTCAGTGAAACAGCGCGAAACAGCGACCGAGTCGGACCAGTCTTGCCTTGCAGGTAGCGATTGAGCCACCCGTCTGGAGTTCCCTTTCGGCCGGGTGTGGCCGATTCCATGTAGTCCTGTGCGTCGAAATGAGACCGGGTGTTGTGCGGCGAACCAACCGCATTGACGATGGCGAGCCGCTTGGAATCCCATAGCGACTTGAATGGCCTAAGCACTGGATGCAATCCAAAGAAGCCGTCGAGATCCAGCGCTGCTTCTGCGTTACCAGGTTGCGGGGTGGGAATCGCAATCGCCGGGCGCAAATCGTAATACGCTCTCTCGCCGTAGGGCACCACCATGTTGAGACCGTCGACAGCGCCTCGTTGAAAAACTGCAATCAGAGTCTTATGGCGTCCACCCGTCAGTCGATCACGAGTTTGTGCAAGCAACGCCCGTTCGAGAAACGATGGCGCGGAAAGTGACACTCCGATGCTGGCGAGTGCAATACCGCCCGACCTCAAAAAAAATCTGCGATTCATAACCTTACCTCTGGGTGTCAGGTATCAGGTGCCAGGTGCCGGGTTCTTTTCTTACCGACACCTGACACCCAGCACCCGACACCCTTCTTTACTGCCTCTGAAACTCCGGAGATCCTAGTATCAGACCCACAATTCTGGTTACCGGATCCGCAATGTTAGCGTCAGCCTGGGCTAGTTGCGGACGACGCTGACGGGGCTGAATGTCGTTTCCGTCGTTGCCACTCAAACTATCCGCCCGGCTTGCCGGCTCAACAGCAACTGATTGAATCGGCCGTCCAGGCTCCTGATCCAGTTGCTTCAAAAGGGTCTCTCTCGTCCTGGGAGAAATTTCACCCCCGACAATCAGGTTCAGGAAGCGGTCCATAATGCCCGCTTTGTCGACGGCCTGCGCATTTGCGGCATCACCGGCGAAGCGTTTGAGATCGACTCGTGTGCCGGGAATGCGATTGCTGGCGAGGGACAAACCAAAATTCAACCGCTCCAGCAGTCCGCCGGTATTAACCCAGCTTTCGGCCGTGTCTGAATAACCGTTTGGCGTTTGGTAGAGATAGAGCGGTTCGCCCATCCTGGCGATCCATTGATGCAGTTGCGGGCCGCCATTGGTTTCAGCGCCGAGGGTTCGAATCGCGCTAATTGCCAGCTCAAAAGGCCGCTTAACCTTTGCGCGGTACGCTTCCGGTGAGTTGAACTCTGGCGAAACGAAGATGGCCTTGAGTGTTTCACGAATATCACCATCACACGCGGTAAACTGGGCGGCTATGCGATCAACGAGTGCGGATGGAGGGGTATCCTGCACGAAGTAGCGCGCTAGTTTTGTCGCTATAAATTTCGCTGTTGATGGATGGCGGGCGAGAATGTCGAGCACGAGAAGACCATCCTTCATTCCGCCCCCGGCGGGAATCTTCTGGCCCAGTACTATTTTTTCGCCTTCGTCGTGCATGCGAGCATTGAAATAGAACTTGCCGGCATTCTCGCGCGCTCCCGCTCCCATGAAGGCCATCGCCGCGGCGCCGACCCCGCGCGGCGCAAAGATGGTCCAACCTGTGAAGCAACGCGCCACTTCCTGCACATCCTTTTGAGTGTAACCACCCTCTACGCCAAGAGTGTGCAGTTCCATCAGCTCGCGCGCATAGTTTTCATTAATACCCCGCGGCTGCCTGGGTGGCTGAGCCGGTGCCTGCGGCATATTCGCGCCCGCCTGCGCTGGTCTAATTTCCGGATAACGATCCATCATTCGTCTCTGTCGCCGATCTCCACTCAGACGACCCAGAAATGAATCGCGCGGTGCACGCTTGCGATTTGTCCCGTTGGGTCTGACCCTTGCGTGCGGACCGGCACTCTGAAAATTGTCGAGATAGAAGAGCATCGCGGGACTCTGCGCGGTGGCCAGCAGCAGATCATGAAACTTGCCCATTGTATTTGGGCGAATCGTGTCGCGATCATAGGATGTCAGCAGCCAGCGATCGGCTCCCTTGCCGGCAAATACGTTGAAGTGGTTGGTCCAGAAATCGACCAAGACCTCCTGCAGCTGGCGCTCGCTGTAAACGGCTCGCAAGATGCGCGACGCCTGCAGCTCAGCCGTAATCCGTTGCGGCCGTTGCAATCCGTTCTCCAGGTAGTAGTCGCGAATGAGGCGACGATACTCTTCATTGTTCTTGCCGACGCCCCCGGGGCTGCTATTAGGCTCATTGCCGTTATTTACCATCGCATCCGGTGTCATCGATTCGCCGGCAGCCGGCTGCACCGGAGTCTGCGATGCAGAAGCCTTGCCCTTGTTTTGCCGTACGGCAGCCAAGTCATCCGGTAAATCGCCACGCCGTTGAAGCTGTCGGATCAGTTGACCGGGCTGAGGATATTTCTCATATAACTCTGCTGTGCTCATCGACAACGTAGGAAGGTCCTTCACTTTTGTCTCTGCGAGCGAGTCGGATACCGCCCCCGGATTGAGTTGCTGCTCAAGGTACCGCTCAAGCCCCATCGCTTTCACGTGCTCCACGTCTCCAGGGCGCGCACCGAAACCCAAGCGGTTTAGGACATGAAGAATGCGCTGCTCACCGCTGAGGCGACTCGCCTGTGCCTTCTTTTTCTGCTGCGCTCCAGCATCGAGCGAAAGCGTCGTCGCAAGTACCGCGGCTATGGACACCAGGGCCAACCCCTGGCGAGTGATCTGGACTGTGGAAGTGAAGCTTTGTCTGAAGACTCTCATATGGCACCTTTAATCATTCCCAGTTATGCCGAAAATTAGGACGAATTCGCTGCCACCACGTTAGACGCCCATGGATGGTGGGCGGTTGAAGAAAGTGACTAACTTGAAGATGACTGACGCTCTCATGAGGTAAGTCAGCGGGCTGCTGAAGCAGAGTGGGCTATTCTGAGGAGGATAGGCCGATCCACGAATTCACACGAGATGACTCGAACGCAGGGTCTTTTCGTGCGGCTTAGTGTGATTTCGTGGATCGTTCTTAGTCTTTAAGCAAGGGATAGACGGAAATCAGGGGCGTGGCTGGGTTGGCGTCGCCGGGCGAGTTGCGGGTGCGGTTCTGCCAAGAGGATGCGGAAAACTCACAGGGCTTCGGTTACCTTGCTTGTCAACCGAACGGACACCGAAAAAGGCGTTGTCTTTGGATAGCCCTTTCATCGTGTAGCTCGTCACTTTGCCTACCCAGCGGGAGTTTGTCCAGACGGCCGCGGTAGTGTCACGCCACACAATTTCATAGCCCGCAAGATCCGGTTCCGCGTTCCCATCCCATTTCAACTCTGTATCGTTGGACAAGCCGCCCGTCAGGATAGTGATGTTCCTGGGTCTCGCCGGGGCGAGCGCCAGCATTGCCAGATTGGCGGCATTCACCCGCGCGACGTTGGCCACGTAGGGATAGTCAACAAACTCGGGCAGGTCACCAAACTTGATTCCATTCTCAGTTCGTACGTTTTGATGTTGATGACGGTAATCCTCGTTTGGTTCAGTGAAGCGAACCGCAGCAAAGCCTCGCTCGAGAAAAGGAATGTGATCGCCGCCACGCCCGTAGCGGTCGCGGCGATACACCATCATCACCTTCATGTGAGGTACGTAACGTTCACCAATCTCTTTAATGAACCGCGCTAACTGCCGCGAAGCCGAGTCGTTCTCTCCTCCGACGCTGCGACGAACACTCGCTTCTTCCGGCGTCTCATTGGACGGTACCCCTTCCGCAAAGACGCGCACCGTGCGACGGTCACGCACGCCGTTTCCTCCCAACGTGTTTCCGACGATGTCGTTAGTAAACATCGCTTCAAGGTTTGTGCCCTTCTGCTTTGCTTGCTCCGCAAAGTAAGTCGAACCCAGAAGACTCTGCTCTTCTCCGGCAACTGCCATAAAAACAACGGTAGCATCAAACTTGTAACTTCCCATCACCCGGGCCATCTCCAAAACTACCGCCGTGCCAGAAGCGTCGTCATTCGCTCCGGGGGCGTCGCATTTCCCATCAGTCGGGCTACCGCACATCGAATCGTAATGCCCGCTCACAACGTAAACCCGATTCTCGGATTCCGGCAGGGTACCTCTTAAGGTGGCGACCACATTTGTAATCACTATCGGCGTGGGAATGCGCGCAGTCTTTTTTTGCTCGTAAGCTTGCTTCTCGACGGTCATACGCCCGCCCGAGTTTTCCGCTGCTTTCAGGAACTCGCCATAAAGCCAATCGCGAGCGGCGCCGATTCCGCGATTAGGATCGTCTTGGTTCGAGAGCGTGTTGCGCGTGCCAAATGAAACCAGCTTGCGAATCACGCGCTCGATGTTCCCTGCGTCAATGTCCTGAACAATCCGCACGATGTCTTGATTACGGGTGACCCGCACATTCAACTCGGGCACGCTTCCAAGTCTCGCCTGCTTCGTCTTCTGGGCGGCCACCTGCGACCCAGGCAAGAAGACACTCAATACCAGGCAACACGAAAGGGCTCGCCTTGGCGCACAAGAGTATCGGCCAGGTATGTTCATCGGCTCAGGTTTTCCTCGGTGGAATGTTCTTACTGCGGGCCACGCTCAGATGGTTCACGATATACCGGAGAGAAAGTACGAGTTGTATGCTCAGTAACACTCGGAACGGACTCAAAACGCGGTGGAAGTTGTTGCGGCGCAGCCCTTTTTAAGGCTGGCTTGATGTTCTGCTGAGGCGTTGAGGTTTGTCGTTGAACGCCTACCATTTTCGACCAGAAGCGGATTAGCATGGCCGAACAGCCAAACAGAGTCGCCATGCCAAAAAGAAGCATCCAGGTGAGCGCAGCTGGGTGAACGTGCATCTCAGCCAGTCGCGCGATTGCGTGAAAGATGATCCCCAATCCTCCAGTGATGGTCAAACCTATGACAATTGTGGGAACGGTTAGGCTGACCGGCTCACTCGCCACGACGGGCAGGCTACTCGGTAGCAACGCCAGGTTCGCGCCACATCGATTACAATACTTCAACTCAACGGTGATCTCATTGCCACAGGTGGGACAATACATAATGCCTCCGATCAAAGCGCGACGCTTCCGGAAAAGGAGTTTCGCCAGTCATCGAAACTTGCTACTAATGTACCACCACGAAATCAGGATAGGAATTGAGCAGGGGGAGGAACTCAGCGAATCCGGTAGGCTCGACCTTTCCAGACTACAACTACTTCACCAGGTAGTTGTGCCGCGATGGAGCGAATGCCGGGCTCGTCAGCGACTAGAGCGCGAAATTGTTCCGAGCCCCGCACCAGGTGGGTTGTCGCCGTAGACGATTGGTAAGCAGTGTCGATCCAAATGCCCCCTTGCCGGCGAAACCTTCGGCCGGAAACGGCGCGAATATCAGCTTCGTCGTCGTTTGCCTTCTCTCCCGCTTCGCTTGCACGTTTTGCTTCAAGCTTGCGCAGCTTTTCCTGGCTCTGACCAGCAAGTGCACCCGTTCCGGACGCCGGGCGAGCAACCTGATACTGGTTGTCATCTGTTCGTGCGCGGGCACCTTCTTGCTCTCGCGCCGGTTCATCTTTTTTCTTATCAGCTTCTTCCTTTTGACGGTCGGCAACTTCCGTTCGTGACTCAGTATGTGTTATTTGGGGTTTGGGAGGGGGAGGTGCCGCCGGCTCGGGAGCGTATGACGGTCGAGCTACCGCTCCCGCAGCTTTTCCAGCCGAGGCGTCTCTATCAGAAGTGACAGTCAAAGAATCCGTGGCCGTTGCTATGTTTGAAGTCTCATTTTTTTCAACCGTCTTCGCTTTGGTCTCTATACCTTTGCCGGCACTTGTCTGAGATTCAGAAGACCGCCGTTCTTCAATAGCGGCAGCAGAGTTTTCGGGTTCCGTACGTGCGCCAGGTTGGTTTGTTTCGAGTGTAGCCTCGGGGGAGGTCGACGACTGATTCTGGGCCACGAACTCAGGTTGGGTCTGCTGTCTGAGTGCAACCAGACCAACCGCGATAAATGCAAAAAGCGCGAGTGTAGGCACCGCATAACGAAAGAGGCCCGGAGAAAACAGGGCGACGAACTTTTGCCAGAGACCTGCTGAAGTTTTTTGCGAGACCGACTGTTCACTAACGTTGACACCAGATGCTGCCGTTAATTCAGAAACAATCTTGCGGCAGCTCGCACACTCGGACAAGTGCGAGATGTAGCGCGCGCGCGCCGCGTCAGGCAGGGCTTGTGCGGCAAAAGAGCTCAACTCATCAGCGTCCAGGTGCATTGCCGAGCGGTCTTCAGGTGGAACGGCACGGGCTCCGTCGCGCCGTGCCAGGCCGCGTAACAGAAGATCGATTTCAGTGTTTTCAGTCTGCTTCATTCGATGCCTTTATGACGCCCATCTTTAGAACGCAATTCCCGCGATAGCTTGCAGGCCAGGCGCTTTTAATGGCAATTCGTACGGAAGTCACTTTCGGGTCTTTGCTTTAGACTCGCTAACGGTTCCGCTCGCAGCCAGCAGCGACTCAAGATCGGCCTCCAGATGTAACGCTACCTGAGCAAAAGCGCCTTCTGTTTCCAACTTCGTCCAACCTAAATCAGTCAAAATATTTTCCACCCGCTTTCGTAAATCCCCATGAATCTTCGTCAAGCGTCGGCTCGCTGTTGCCTCATGCACTCCCAGGACGCTCCCAGCTTCTCGCAAACGAAGACCGTCAAAGTAGTAGAGCTTCACCAATAGTCGATCTTCGTCGGAGAGTTCCTTCATAGAACGCGCGAGCGCCCTCTGCATCTCGGCTCCCGCTAACTTATCTGAAATTGCTTCTTCTGGATTGAGCGCCGCGGTGGCCAAAAACAATTCCTTGCCATCCTCACCCCCTCGAGCCGGGCGGTCGAAGTCCGCGTCGTCTTCTGTTTGCACCGTGCGCGACTGCTTCCGATGCTGATCAATGGCAAGCTGCGCCACCACGGCCCGCAGCCATCCTGCCAACGAGCCGCGGCCGGAATAGTAGGCAAGTTTGCTGGCGGGCTTTCCGTCTGCACGCACCCTCAGGCCATAAAGCTCCGCCCAGATCGATTGTGCCAGATCTTGAGCGCCGTCTTCACTGGAGCTCGCTGACCGGGCCGCCGAACGTACCGTTGACGTGAAACGCTCGACGAGGTCGCTCCAGGCGCTTTCGTCACTCCGTTCACAAGCCACGATCAGACACAAGTCGTCCGCCTGGAGCTCATCGATGAACTCGGCGATAGACTGGTTCGCGGTGTTCTCGTCATCCTTCAACAGGTACTTATAGAGTGACGATTTGATACGCGGCACCAAAGAACCCGAATCCAGCGAGCGAGATTCGGTAGCGCGCGCGAGCAGCCGTTTTGCGCCCGCCACTAAGAGATTCTGGATTTGCTCGCTTCTCTCGCTCACCGGGGGATACTTACCAAGTGTCCAACGTGACTTCATGCTAAGACCGCAGCAGGTAGCAGTCCCATGGAATCTTTTGATGACTTATTGGTCACGAGGTTGCCGCGAGAACCGCCGCAAGGCCCCATGCGGCATTACTTTGACACGTAAAGCCGTCTAAGTTAGATTCGATTGTACAGTCACGAAAGCATATTTCCGAAACCATATTTCCGAAGTCTATTTCTAAGCCACCCGAAAGCGAGCCTGTGAAGACAGTTCCAAATCAGCCCAGTCCATGCTTCGAGTAACCGAGATTTTTCACTCCATTCAGGGTGAGTCCACTCACGCGGGCAGGCCTTGCACATTTGTTCGTCTTACCGGGTGTCCGATGCGATGCGTCTGGTGTGATAGCGAGTATACATTCACAGGCGGGGACCATCTTTCAATCGATGAAGTATTAGCGCAAGTGCGCGCGATTGGGTGCAACCTGGTCGAAGTCACAGGAGGCGAGCCATTAGCGCAGCCACCAGCGTTTACGTTCATGAACAGGCTGTGTGAAGCAGGGTATGAAGTTCTTTTGGAAACAGGAGGCTATGTTTCGACCGAGACTGTCGATCCGCGGGTCAAAATTATCCTCGATGTGAAGTGTCCCGGTTCAGGCGAGGATGCTCGCAACCACTGGTCCAACCTCGATGTCTTGCGCGCAGACAAGGATGAAGTCAAGTTTGTGATAGCCAATCGCAGCGACTGGGATTTTGCCCGCGTCATCATCAAGAGCTTCGATTTGGAAAAGCGCGCCAAGGCGGTCTTGATATCTCCTATTTGGAACGGCTTGGACCTGCAGGAGGTTGCGGGTTGGATAACAAGCAGCGGGCTCAACGTGCGGATGCAATTACAAATGCACAAGTACATCTGGGGGCCAGATGCACGAGGTGTTTAATGGGCGGTCATGACGGCAAAAAAGCCGGTCGCTACCGATCGCGGTTATGACACGAGGAGCGAGGTGTTTGATGGGGGGTCATGGCGACGAGTCGTACCAACCCTCTGACTCCGAACCAAGGGATTCGGAATCAGGACTTGCTGTTTGCCTTGTCTCAGGTGGCATGGATTCCTGCGTTACCGTCGCCATTGCCCGTGAGGAGAACTATGAACTTGCGTTGCTGCATATCTCTTATGGCCAGCGCACCGAGGTGCGGGAGCGGCGAGCTTTCGACGAGATCGCCGATTATTATCACATAGAACTTCGGCTGACTGTTTCGATTGAGTATTTGAGGAGGATTGGTGGTTCGTCGCTCACCGATCGCGAGATTCCGGTAACCAGTGCGAACCCTGGAGCGCCAGGAATACCGTCAAGCTACGTACCTTTTCGCAATGCACATTTCCTCTCGATCGCCACAAGTTGGGCTGAAGTAATTCAGGCTCGTCGCGTTTATATTGGCGCGGTGGCCGAGGATTCTTCGGGCTATCCGGATTGTCGCCCGGAGTTTTACGCCGCATTTCAACAGGTGATTGACCTCGGAACGAAACCTCAAACAGCTCTCGAGATTAGGACCCCAATAATCGCCATGAAGAAGCGTGAAATCGTAGTCCGGGGGCTGTCGCTCGGAGCGCCTCTTGGTCTTACCTGGTCGTGTTATCAGGAATCAGATCAAGCGTGCGGGGCGTGCGATTCCTGTGCTCTCCGATTACGGGCATTTCGCGAGGCCGGGATCGCTGATCCGATTCCATATAAGCTTGACAGCAGGCGCTTTGCTAATTAACGTATGGGCTTCTCGGTCCTTAACTACAACTGATCTCAGCGTCAAAGCATCCTACGGGTCTCTCCCGTAATAAAATCGACTGATACGACGCTGCGTTTTGGAGGAATCTCATGCTTCGTAAATTTTTCTTAGCTATATTTGCCGTTGTAGCAGTAGTCACGACGAGCTTCACCGCGTCTGCCCAGACAGCAGAACTTCGCGGACGGGTGACTATCAATCAGGCGGATGGTAGCAAGGCACCCGCCGGCGACGTGGCTATCGACGTTTACCGCACCGACATCTCGGGCAAATACAATACTAAAACTAACAAGAAGGGTGAGTTCGTATTCGCAGGGCTGCCCTTGGTAGGCATCTACACCGTTGCTGCCAGTCATCCTGCAGCCAGCCCGACCTGGGTACCTAACGTCAAAGCCGGCAGAGGTACCGACTACGAAATCACTCTATCGCCCGGGGATGGCAAGCGTCTGACGCTGGAAGAAATCAAAGCGGCAGAGAGTCAGAACACCGGCCGCGGAGCGTCCTCGGGCGCGCCAAGCGCGCCAAAAGGTGAAAGCGCAGCCGATAAGGCAAAACGGGAAGAAATAATCCGTAAAAATGCTGAGATTGAGCTCAAGAACAAAAAGATCGAAGAATCAAACGTAATTGTTGCCCGAACGTTCACAGCTGGGAACGCCGCACTGGAAGCAAAGAATTACGACGAAGCAATTAAGCAGTACGATGAAGGAATAGCGGCGGATCCTGGACAGCCTGCGTTGTTAACGCAAAAGTCTGCGGCCCTAAAAGGACGCGGGGTCGATCGTTACAACGCAGCCATCACCTCTAAGGACGAAGCGGCTAAGGCGCCTGGAATAGAGGCAGCAAAGAGCGACTTTCGCGCTTCGGCGGAGGCTATCAAGCAAGCCCTCGACACACTCAACGCGCAAACACCACCCACAGATCCCCAGGAACAGACTCGGTTTAACGCAAACAAGATCGCCGCGCTGAGCACGAGGGCTGAATCCATGCGTTTGTTTGTGACTAAAGTTGATCAGTCCCAGGTTGACGCCGGGCAGAAAGCGTATGAAGAGTATCTGGCGGTGGAGCCAGACGCGGCAAGGAAATTAGTGGCTCAGAGAGGACTAGCGCAAATGCTCTTCGATGCAAACTCCTTCGACAAAGCGCTGGCCGAATATCAAAAGGTTCTGGCTACCAACCCTGAAGATACCGACGCGCTGGTCAAATCCGGTATGCTTTTGTTCAACATTGGGGCGGTTAACAACGACAAAACAAAATATCAGGAGGCTGCCAATTTCCTCCAAAAATTTGTCGATAAGGCCCCGGACACTGACCGGCTCAAGGATGATGCGAAAGCCATTCTTGAGGAGCTCAAGAATCAGCAAAACGTGAAGGCTGAGAAGACCACCGCCACACCGGCGCGCCGCCGCCGCCCCTAAGTACCGGCGTAGCCGGCAAATACCCTTCAAGGAGCCGCACCCAGTGCTAACTGTGTGCGGCTTCGCTCTTTCTGCTGCTCGGTTTTGACGCCGCCCCCTACCCGACCTCAAATGTTCGTCCCCTGCCCAAATGTCTATCAGTAAGCCCTTCTTAGTCGAGGGCGAAAACGCCATGAGCTCGTCCGATTGCCCCGTTTTTTTAGCCCGTTTTCCAGAAAACGAATATTGACACGGCGCCGTTCAACATGTACTATGCTCACGCAACGGTGTTGAGCGCTCTCCTTCCACCGGTTTTTGTCCAGAACCAATCTCAGTATCCCACCCACCGCAGTGGATCGTATTTTAACCTTCTGAACGTCAGGAAGAAATGTCAGCCAAATTAGGTGAAATTCTCGTCCGTGAGAACCTTATTAGTGCCCAGAACTTGCGCGAAGCACTAGATTATCAGCGTGAACACGGGGGCCGACTAGGTTATAACCTAGTCAAACTGGGACTGGTGACGGACGATATGATTACCGCCGTGCTCTCACGGCAGTATGGCATTCCCTCCGTTAACCTCGAACTTTTCCAGATAGCCGAATCGGTTCTCCGCCTCATCCCCCAGGAAGTCGCTCAAAAATACTCGGTGATCCCTTTATCCCGGGTTGGCGCCACCCTCACCCTCGCCATGGTTGATCCGACCAATGTCTTTGCGATGGACGACATAAAGTTCATGACCGGACTCAATGTTGAGCCTGTCGTCGTCGCCGAGGTGGGCATTCAACTGGCGATCGCCAAGTATTACGGGACCTCCAGGGAGATCGAGCTGGCCCCAACTTCCGAGGATGAGCCCGCCTACGAAAAGAACAACGGAAAGGGCTCAAACGGTGGCGGCGCAATTACTCACGCGGACTTGGTGTCGCTAGACAGCATCGACTTCGATCACGGAGGCGCCGAAGACGTCGAGGTCGTCGAAGACAACCAAGAGATCGATCTATCCACGCTTTCACGGATGAGCGAGGACGCACCGGTAGTACGACTGGTCAACGTGTTGCTAGTAGATGCGCTCAGACGTGGCGCGTCGGATATTCACATTGAGCCTTATGAAAAGGAGCTTCGCATTCGCTTCCGTATCGATGGCGTGCTCTATGACGTGATGCATCCCCCCCTGAAATTACGCGACGCACTAATCTCGCGCGTGAAGATCATGTCAAAGCTCGACATTTCTGAAAAGAGGTTGCCGCAGGATGGACGCATCAAGATCAAAGTAAGGGTCGACGCTCGGTCGCGTGAGCTCGACTTTCGCGTATCCACGCTGCCTACCCTCTTCGGCGAGAAAGTCGTGCTCCGCTTGCTGGACAAGGAAAACCTGATGCTTGACATGACCAAGCTCGGTTTCGAGGCTGAGTCGCTCGTTAAGTTCCAGCGAAACATTACAAAGCCCTATGGAATGGTTTTGGTAACCGGCCCAACGGGGAGCGGTAAGACCAACACTCTCTATTCTGCGCTGCAGTCGTTAAATACGGTCCAAACCAACATTATGACGGCTGAGGATCCGGTTGAGTTCAACCTCATGGGTATCAATCAGGTCCAGATGAAAGAGCAGATCGGTCTAAACTTTGCCGCCGCGTTGAGAGCCTTTCTCCGGCAGGATCCCAACATTGTCCTGGTTGGTGAAATCCGCGATTTCGAAACAGCGGAAATCGCGATCAAGGCCGCATTGACTGGTCACTTGGTGCTCTCCACTCTTCACACCAACGACGCTCCCTCAACCATCTCCCGCCTGATGAACATGGGTATCGAACCGTTTCTCGTAGCCACTAGCGTCAATTTAATTCAGGCCCAGCGTCTGATTCGACGGGTCTGCAAGGACTGCAAGACCGAGCACAATATACCTCCCGAGGCACTCCTGGAAGTCGGTTTCTCGGCCGACGACGCGAAGAAGCTCAAGACGTATAAGGGCGAGGGTTGCTCGACGTGCAACAACACGGGCTACAAGGGACGAATTGGACTTTACGAAGTGATGGAAGTCAACGATGAGATTCGGGAATTGATCTTAATCGGCGCGTCGGCTCTCGAATTGAGAAAGAAGGCAATCGAGGACGGAATGATTACCCTACGTGAATCGGGACTGCAAAAGATTCGCGATGGACTGACCTCCCTCGAAGAAGTTGTTCGCGAAACGGTGGCTTAGCAAAGGATAAATACGATGTTGCGTGCAATTACTCTTTCACTATTAATGCTGGTTACGGTCCTATCAATGCTTCCGTTTGATCAATCGACAGCACACGGAATTCGGCAAGGTTCAGTTTCTCAAAACCGGAGAAACCACCATCGGCGCCATTCTCGTGCCTGGTGGCGTCGCTATCGCGCTCGCTTAAGAAAAAGGCGTGCCGCAGCAATGGCTCACCGCAGATCTCTTCTTGCGCCAAAGTTCCCACAGCCTACAGTTTCTGGTGCCCCGTACACAACATTGACGACAAACCTGCCAATCGGTTGGAACGGCGAAACCAAGCGAAACGGTAACGAGATGACTTTCCGCACCGGCACGGTGAGTGGAAGTGTTCCTGGCGAGGCTTCGCTTGCCGTGGTGGCGCAAAGCAGGCCAACTCCCGGCTACCTGACCCAACGTGAAGAACGAAGAATGCTTGCCGGGACTGCCGTGGCAGATCTCAGGCGCATAGTGATCGACAAGATGATTACCGCCGGTGGTTGGGTAGTCAACGATTACCAACGAGAGATGGCAGGGTACCAGGTCTTCGTTGTTACCGCGCAAACCCCAGGCGATGTTCGCTCGCCCGAAAAATCCTGGAATTTCTACTTCACTGAGCTCAATGGGCGAATCTACAGCCTGACCACCAACACACCGCGGCAGTTTTCCGACCGCATGGCCGCCGACGCCGAAAAGTTTATCGGATCTCTACATGCCCCGAATCCAGGGTCCCAGGCTTTTCAGCGATAGACCAGTCCAGTTTTCAAAGAACCTTTTAACTCTGCTACCCCTTAGGAGAAGACTCGATGCCACTGAATGAGAGCGTTCCGCAAATCTCTCTATCCGAACTACTGAGAAAGCTGTCCGAGCTGCGCGGCTCGGACCTCCACGTCACGACAGGGACGGCCCCCCAGGTGCGTGTCGATGGCCATCTAAGTCCGCTCGAGGGTTACCGAACGCTCACCTCCGCTGACACTAAACAACTGGCTTATTCAGTCCTGACTGACGCTCAAAAACACCGGTTTGAAGAGAGCCTGGAACTCGACTTTTCTTTTGGCGTCAAAGGCCTCGCTCGGTTTCGCGCCAACCTCTTCAACCAGCGAGGCGCCGTCGGAGCTGTATTTCGTGCGATCCCGTACGAGATCAAGCCCTTTGAAGAACTGGGGCTGCCCGCGGTGGTCAAACAGATGTGCGATAAGCCGCGCGGATTAATTCTGGTTACCGGGCCGACAGGGTCAGGCAAATCGACCACTCTGGCCTCGATGGTGGACAAGGTAAACAGAGATCGCCACGAACACATCCTGACCATCGAAGACCCGATCGAATTCCTACACAATCACAAGAGCTGCATTGTAAATCAAAGAGAAGTCAACGCTGATACTCACGGGTTTGCGGAGGCGTTGCGGACTGCGCTGCGGCAGGACCCCGACGTGGTACTCGTCGGCGAAATGCGCGACCTGGAGACAATTGAATCGGCGTTGCGCATTGCCGAAACCGGCCACCTTACTTTCGCTACCTTGCACACTAACTCGGCCGCTTCAACCATCAACCGTATCATCGACGTGTTCCCCTCCGGCCAACAGGCCCAAATCCGGGCACAACTTTCCCTCGTACTCGAAGGGATTCTGTGTCAGGCACTGCTCCCGCGGGCTGAAGGAAAAGGACGTGTAATGGCTCTGGAGGTCCTCGTCCCCAACGCTGCTATCAGAAATCTAATCCGCGAAGACAAGGTTCACCAGATCTATTCGATGATGCAGACGGGTCAAGACAAGTACGGGATGCAGACCTTCAATCAGGCTCTGGCCACTCTCTATCACAAGAGAATCATTAGCTCCGAAACCGCAATGCAGCGTTCATCAAATGTCGATGAGTTGAAGGAACTAATGGAGCGCGGCGCCGGGTTGAATACCGGCACGGGCAATGGCAACCACCCCAGCCCTTATGCCCAGGGTCGACCGGTCGGCGTCCGCCCAACCATCACCAGCAGATAGATTTAGACTTCCTAACACGGAGCTTTAGATATGCCCACTTACGTTTTTAAAGGCCGCAACCGCCTTAATGAAACAGTTGCCGGCGAACGCGTTGCCGGCAATCGCGACTCCTTGCGACAGATTCTTCGCAAGGAACAGGTCACCTTAACCTCCGTTAAGGAAAAGGGACGCGAGATCGGCATCCCCAAACTGGGCGGCCGTAAGAAGGTCAAGTCCAAGTCCCTGTCGATCTTCACTCGTCAGTTCTCGGTGATGATTGATGCTGGTCTGCCCCTGGTCCAATGTCTTGAGATTCTCGGCCAGCAGCAGGAAAACAAATACTTCCAGCAGACCCTGCTGCAAGTGCGCCAGGACGTTGAGGAGGGTTCAACTCTTGCAGGGGCGATGGCCCGGCATCCGAAGGTCTTCGACCAACTCTTTACGAACATGGTGGAAGCCGGAGAAGCGGGCGGTATTCTCGATTTGATCCTGCAGCGCCTTTCAACTTTCATTGAAAAGATCGTCAAACTGAAGCGCGATGTAATTTCTGCAATGATCTATCCGGCCGCGGTTGTAGGAATGGCAATCGCAGCGATCGCCGTTATCATGGTCGTAGTTATCCCGCAATTCCAACAAATATTTCTTGGTCTGCTTGGTCCCGGCGAGCAATTGCCCCTGCCCACACGAATCGTGGTGGGTATAAGCGACTTCCTGGCAGGATGGGGCGGCCTGGTGATCCTGATTGCAGTCATCGGCACCGTTGTGGCGATTAAGTTCTACTATAAGACCCCGGGGGGCCACAAAAACATTGATCGAGTTCTGCTGAGGATTCCGGTCCTGGGAGACATACTGCGCAAGGTGTCAGTCGCCAGATTCTCGCGCACCCTGTCAACTCTGCTCTCTTCGGGTGTGCCAATTCTGCAATCACTCGACATCACGGCCAAAACTTCGGGTAACGTAATCATCGAAGAAGCGATCCTGAAAGTTCGCACTGGAGTCGAGCGCGGCGAAAGCTTCGTCGAACCGTTAAAAGCAACCGCTGTCTTCCCGCATATGGTGGCGCAGATGATAGGTATCGGCGAACAGACTGGTGCACTCGACGCAATGCTTGGGAAGATCGCCGATTTCTACGAGCAGGAAGTTGATGCGGCAATCGCCAACCTGCTGACGCTTATGGAACCGCTCTTAATCGGCTTCCTGGGCGTAAGCATTGGTTCAATCGTCATTGCAATGTACATGCCTCTGTTTACACTGATCGGTAAAATGTCGCAGGGAAATTGATCCCCTTAGCGGATGGTGCTCTCCGTGTCGGACTCTTGATTGGTCAATTGGGAGATGAGCTTTTGGGACAAGCGTAGTTTTCGTCGCCTGTAAGCTGATGCATATTTCGGCTTGCAAGCGTTTTTGTGTTTGCCAACCTGCTTACAGCACCGCGAGTGGTAGAAGCTGTGTGAAACCTCGACTCAAATACGCTGAAAGCGTTACCTTTTTCGAGTTCTCCCATACCTTATCGACTCCTATTTTGATTGTCGGAAGATCCGTAGGGACAATGCCGGCAGCCTCGCTCGCAACAGTAACCCCTTCTGCGGAGAAACCTAGCAGTAAGAACCATCAGACCATTCTCAAGGTAATAGTCGAGGCCTTCTTGTAAGACTGTGTCTTGACTGTCCGGCAAGTCCTTGTCCTGTGCGGGTCGTTGATTCGCGTCCAGGTGTTTGGTTTCAGACACTGGTTATTCTGATCCCTGAGGTTTGAACCTCCGAAAAAAGTAAGACGCACGCCCGGCTAATTTGCAGGTCTGGAAGGCGGACCCTGTTCCCGCTCTCAAGTTGCCATGTCACTCAACTGCAAATAACCGTAGGCCCTACTTGGGCTTCACCCGGTCTCTATCATTCGCCGGCCGATCTCTGCCCCAGCCGAAGCGCTCTGTGATAGGCTTGAATTTGTATGGCAGCATCGGCAGAGAGACTCGAACGAAGCTCCTCGCTCGGGCGAAAGCTCTGGGGACTGATTCTTGGCAGACTCGGAGCCGTACTGATCCTGCTGCTCATCGGCACGATCTGGAGTCCAATCAGCACTGATCCAAAATCCTCAACCCCAACACCTTCAGTACTCCTGGTTGTTCTTTTCCTCACACTCGTCTATTCGCTGGCCCACCGCTTTACGAAGACTCTGCTGTTTCAGGCTCGACTCCAGTTTGCCGTTGACATCTTACTGGTCACCTGGCTCGCCTGGACTTCAGATGTTATTCACTCGCCATACACCGCACTTTATATCGTCATCATTTCTGCTTCCAGTTTATTTCTGGGGCCGCGCGGCGTGGTAATCACCTCAGTCGGCTGTGCCGTTGCATTCACCGGCTGCGCGCTGGCGGTATTGACCGGTCTAGCAGGTCACCCAACGCGGTACCTACTAGAGGGCTCGCTATCGCGAACTGTCCAATCCGTCGGCCTCTTCAATATAGCCCTCTTCGTAGTTGGCTTGCTCTCCGCGCGCCTGGCGGAACAACAATCGGGCTCCGACGTACGCTTAAGGGCTGCCACCCAGTCTCTCGCGAATCTTCGCGCCCTCCACGAAAGGATCGTCGAGTCGATCAGGTCGGGCGTAGTTACCACGGACCTCGAGGGTCGCATTTTCACATTCAATGCCGCGGCTGAGGAGATCACGGGTTACGACGAAAAAGATGTTCGCGGCCATGGAGCATCGGTGTTCTTTGGTGAGATGACCGATCACATTACTAGTTCAATCCATGCCTCGGACGTGCGTGCTAGCAGTCCTCGCTTTGAAGCTGATTGCCTGACGGCCGAAGGAATGCGGCTCCGACTCGGTTTCAGTATTTCACCGTTGTCTGCGGAGACCGGCGAGACGACCGGACTGGTCATCACTTTTCAAGACCTCACCCATATTCGCGCCCTTGAGGAAACATCGAGACGGCAGGATCAACTGGCCGCGCTCGGACGGATGGCCGCGTCAATCGCCCACGAAATCAGAAACCCGCTGGCGGCTATGCGCGGATCCATTCAAATGCTTCGCCACGAGATGCAGGACGAATCCGCGCAGACGGATTTGATGGAAATCATTCTTCGTGAATCGGATCGATTGAATAGAATCATTACCGACTTTCTAAACTACGCGCGGCCGCGTTCAGCCAGTCATGCCAAGGTTGATATTGGCGAGCTCTTACATCAAACCTTCACTCTGCTGCGGTTCAGTCCGGAGGTAAACGAACGCCAGTCGGTGGAGGAGGAAGTGATTGATGGCCCCCTGATCGCTGATGCCGATGCCGAACAAATGCAGCAGGTCTTCTGGAACCTGGCCCGTAACGCATTGCAGTCCATGCCCAAGGGCGGGGTCCTTCGCGCGCAAGTGTCCCGGAACTCCAAAAACAGGCTACGCATCATGTTTACCGATACCGGCCGGGGAATGTCGCCGGCACAGGTTGAGCATCTGTTTGAGCCTTTCTCTTCTACTACCGGCGGCACGGGATTAGGGCTCTCAATTGTTTATCAAATCATTCGCGAGCATGGTGGTACAATTAACGTTCGCAGCCGAGAGGGCCAGGGGACGACGATTACTATTGAGTTGCCAAGCGAAAGGGCCGAAACAAACTTCCCAAAATTAACATTTTAAGGAGGGCCTCACAATGAAAAGAATTTCAGCAACCAGTTTTCGGGACGTTATCGTATGGCAGAAAGCTCACCAGGTCGTACTAGCGGTTTATCGGTACACAAGACGTTTCCCTAAGGAAGAGATCTACCGCTTCACCTCATAGTTCAGACGCGCTGCGGTTTCACTCTTGCAAAAATCGCCGCAGGATTTAAGCGATCTAAAGTGACAAGGCACGATTTATGAATATTTCGCAAGGGTTGCTCGAAGAATGTCGTTACTGTCTAGTTCCAGCGGAGGATCTTGGCTATGGCGACAACAGCCATCTGATTTCCCAGCTCGAGGAGATTACTAACTGCTCGAAAGCTAAAGTAAAGCGATTCCTACCAGCAGATATTAAATGAATTAGCGCTGGTAATACTTCTGGCTCCTGACTTCTGATCTATGTCAAACCTACTCATCGTTGATGACGAATTAGGCATGCGTCAGTTTTTGACCCACTTGTTACAACGCGAGGGCCACGCGGTTCGAGTTGCAGAGAGTGGACGGAAAGCTATGGAGTTACTGCGCGAAGAACCAGCAGACTTGATTATTTCGGATGTCCGGATGCCCGACATGTCTGGCATTGAGCTTTTGCGTGCGGCCCGAGAACTATTGCCAGACGTGGAAGTAGTGATGATGACGGCTTTCGCCAATGTGGAGACGGCGCGCGATGCTTTTCTGCTGGGCGCCTACGATTTCGTACAAAAACCCTTCGACAATGAGCTCCTAAAGGAGATCGTTACCCGAGCCTTGGAGAAGATCACGCTTGTTAAAGAAAAGGAAGCGCTCCTCGAACAGAATAAGGTTCTGATTCAGAGCCAACGGAAGCGCGGACAGTTGGGGAATATCATCGGCAAGTCGCCGAGTATGCAGGCGCTCTACCAGATGATTGAGACTGTGGCTCAGGTGCAATCAACTGTGCTGGTCACCGGGGAATCTGGAACGGGCAAAGAGCTGGTCGCCCGGGCCATCCACGATTTGGGACCACGCGCGGAACGGCCTTTCGTTTCCATCAACTGCGGCGCGTTCACTGAAACCTTGTTGGAGTCGGAGCTTTTTGGTTATGTGAAGGGCTCATTCACCGGAGCAAACTCGAATCGTAAGGGACTGTTTGAGGCGGCCAACACCGGCTCCATCTTTCTTGATGAAATCGGAGAAATGTCTCCGGCCATGCAGGTCAAACTTCTGCGCGTTCTACAAGAACGAAAGCTGCGGCCGGTCGGCGCTACCGAAGAGACTAGTGTAGACACTCGCGTTATCGCAGCCACCAATCGCGACCTCGCTAACATGGTTAAGGACGGGACGTTTCGCGAGGATCTGTTTTATCGGATCTCGGTGATACCGATCGAGCTGCCGGCGCTGCGCGCACGACTGGAGGACGTCGCCGAGCTGGCAGAGCATTTCGCGAGCAGGTTTTGCTCCCAGTCTGGCCGCACACTCGCCATCAGCGAAAAAGCAATCCGGCTATTGGAAAACTACTCGTGGCCCGGCAACGTGCGCGAGCTCGAACACACTATTGAACGAGCGGTCGCGCTGGAAACAACTGATTCGATCCAAACGGAAAGACTGCCGGAAAAAATTACCAGCTACAATTCGAACCGGGTGGCCAGCTCCTTCGATTTTCCTGATGAGGGTGTCAACCTCACCGCGCATCTGGAGCAACTGGAGAAAACCTATCTTCTCGAAGCTCTACAACGGTCCGGCGGCAATCAAACAAACGCCGCCGAGCTACTTCGACTCTCCGTCCGCTCGCTCCGACATTTGCTGGACAAGCACGGGGTACGCGGCCTGACGGCCCAGATGCGGGACGAACGTCGCAGTTCGGACTCGCCTCCCCGCCGTCGTGCGTCAGATCCTGACCCTCGGCGCAGAAATGAGGATGAAGCTGAATTCGCAGCCGGCGCTGGCGAAACTTAGGAGCAGGTGGCAGGAGCAGGAGGCAGGTGGACGGTCAAGCCCCCGGCAAGTCTTGCAGGTTGGGAAGGGGGTCTACGCCCGCTTGAGTGCCAACGGCGCGATAAGTGGGTAATGCTTAACCGGTATATTGATAAGGGGTCTTCAAACTGAAGACACTTCCGGCGGCGGTGAGAGTGTAAATTGAAAGACTAAGAGACCCCACCAATTGCGCCCTTGGCACCATGCGGGGGTAAACCACCCTTCCCAACCTGCAAATGTGGGGCTTGAACCTGCCTCCTGCCTCCTGCCTCCTGGTCCTGTTTGACGGAAATCGTCATTCGCCGCCTGCCGGATTTTGTCACTGACCTGACGTTAATGCTGCCCACTGGCCAAGCCTCTCGAATTCATTAGGCTTTCGACGCAATTCCTGAGAGCCCCCTCATGGCACGGTCCTTGTTAAAGAGACCCATGACAGCTTCGCGCTCTGCGCGGCAAACATCGTGAAGACGAAGGCCGTTGGCGCGTTAAACATTAACAACTTTCTCTAAGGAGCAC
>JBGTLM010000265.1:0-8324 GCA_041744135.1 Pyrinomonadaceae bacterium | reverse complement strand
GCGCATGTCTCTCGAACAAAAGATCGGTCAACTTATCTCAGTTGGTATTAATGCTACGTTTCTCAATCAGGATAGCGAGGCATTTCGCGTTTTGAAGCGGCAGGTTGAAGAGAACCATATCGGCGGCATTATTCTTTTCCGCGGGCCTGTCTATGAATCAGTGTTTCTGGTAAATCGCATGCAACAGTTGGCCCGTTATCCACTCTTGATCTCAGCTGATCTGGAAGCAGGAGCCGGCATGCGCTTTGACGACACCGTTAACTTTCCCTGGAACATGGCTGTCGGAGCCACCGGCAATCCTGAGCTGGCGCGCCGACAAGGCGAGGTCACGGGGCGTGAGGCCCGGGCACTGGGAGTGCAACAAGTCTTCGCGCCGGTGGTCGATGTGAACAACAACGCGGCCAATCCGGTGATCAATGTGCGTTCATATGGCGAAGACCCGGCGGACGTTGCGCGCTTTTCGGCTGCCTTCACCGTGGGCGCCCAAAGCGCTGGGGTGATCGCCACAGCCAAACACTTTCCCGGGCACGGTGATACGGCAGTTGATTCGCATCGAGGCCTGCCCGAAATTAACGTGGGACGCGAGCGGCTGAACACTGTAGAGCTGGTGCCCTTCCGGGCGGCGATCGATGTGGGAGTAGGAGCGGTGATGGTGGCCCATGTGGGCTTACCGCAGATTGATCCTACCTCAGTAAAGCCTCTACCGAGGGAGAAGAGAATCGGACCGATTGATACGGATGAAGCCGGCGAGATCGTCGCCGAGAGCGCTGCCATTCCGGCGACAGTTTCGCCGGTGATAGGCAAAATCTTGAGAACCGATCTCAAGTTTGACGGCATGATTATCACTGACGCTCTCAGCATGAGTGGCTTGACCATCTACTTCAACCAGGATGAAGCAGCGGTGCGGGCCCTGGAAATGGGCGCGGACATGTTGCTAAAGCCCGCGGATCCGGACGCGGCTTTTCGTGGCGTTCGCGAGGCCGTGCGTAGCGGCCGCTTGACAGAGAAGCGAATAGCGGAATCCGCGCGCCGACTGCTGGCTGCAAAATACGATCTTGGACTCACCAAACAACGACTCACACCGCTCGATGAGATCGATCGCATTGTTGCCAGCCATGAAGTCGGCACGCTGGCACGGGAGATTGCCGAGCGCGCGATCACGTTGGTGCGGAACGACGACAATCTGGTGCCGCTGAGTAAATTGAAAAGCGACGCGCGCATTTTCAACCTGGCCATCACCAACGGAGACGATCGCTTGTTTATCGCCAACACCTTCGCGGTAACAATGGCGCGCTCCGGTCGCAGGCTGGAAACCATGGTGCTCGACGAGCGCTCCTCGGAAGTGGACGTGCAGAAGGCAATTGAAAAGGCAAAAGGAGTGGACGTTGTAATTGCCTCGCTCTATGGACGGGTACGAACTGGGCAGGTCCGCAGTGTAGGCTTGCCGGAGCCCGGAGCGCGGGCCCTCTCGGCGCTGATCTCCAGCAAGAGTTCGATTATAGGACTTAGTTTTGGCAACCCCTACTTGCTTCAGAGTTTTCCCGAACTGCGCACCTACATGGTTGCCTACGGTGACATGCCCAGTTTGCAGCAGGCTATGGCTCGGGCTGTACTCGGTCAGAACGACATCTCAGGAAAGTTGCCGATTTCACTGCCTGGCCTTTATCCGCGCGGGACAGGGATTCAATTGAAGGCACAGGCTCAGGACAGAACGGGAGCGGTAGCGATCGCACTCAACGAGCGCCATGACAACTGGACAGCCAGGAGTGACTTTGAGAAGGCAACACAAGAACGATCAACGAAGGTACACGAAATTTCACGAAGAAAAGATTAGTGTGTTTAGTGAAATTTAGTGGATCGTTTAATTAGCTGTTAATTTAGGACGCTACCGGCGGTAGTTGAGTGCGGTCGATATCGCTTCCGGTTCCGTATTGAGCCGCCCGGTCTTTTCGCAATTGATTAAGTGATCCCAGCTCGTTTCGCCGATTAACATGACTCCTACTTCTCGTTTTCGCAGTTCCGTTCTGCTGGTTATTTCCTTCTTTATTTCGCTTAACGCGGTCGCCCAGCTTCCGCGCGCAAATCCCGAAGCCGTCTCGCTTTCGACGCCTCGCCTGGCCCGGATGGACCAGGTCATTAGCGAGTCGATCGGCCATCGTCAACTGCCTGGCGCTGTTGTTCTGGTTGCCCGGAAGGGCGAAGTCGTCTGGCGCAAAGCTTATGGTTCCCGGGCAGTCGAGCCGGTTACAGAACCGATGACACCGGATACGATCTTCGATGTTGCCAGTCTGACCAAAGTCGTGGCTACTGCGACGAGCATCATGATTCTGGTCGAACGCGGCAAAGTGCGTCTGAGTGATCCGGTTTCGCACTACATTCCGGAATTAAAGGGAGAGGGCCGAGAAAGAATCACGATCGAACTTCTCTTGACCCATCGATCGGGTTACGCTCCAGATTTCGACCTGAAAGAGCGTTGGACTGGATACGACGAAGCAGTTAAGAGATTGATTAGGGAACCGCTGCGAAATCCGCCGGGAACGCGTTTCGTTTACAGCGACATTGGCTACATCGCTTTGGGTGAAGTTGTTCGCCGAGTCAGCGGAACCACGCTCGATAAGTTTGCGCATCAGAACATCTTTCTGCCATTAGGGATGCGCCATACGGGTTTCCGTCCCTCGCGGGTGCTCAGGAAGCGAATTGCGCCCACCGAGAAGCGTCGTGGTCAGATGAGCTATCTCGGCGACTCTGCGGAAAACGTCGGGGTCGAAGGAGAGGAATGGTTGCGGGGCGAAGTTCATGATCCCACTTCCTACCGGATGAATGGAATCGCGGGACATGCTGGACTTTTTTCAACCGCTGACGACCTGGCCCTGTATTGCCAGATGATCCTGGGCGACGGTCAGCATCAACGTGTTCGCATTCTTAGTCCGCTTTCCGTTGCTGAGATGACGCGGCCTCGACTGGTTACTGAAGCCGGGTGGACGCGCGGACTCGGCTGGGACATCAGCACGAGCTTCTCCACGAATCGAGGCGATCTGTTCCCGCTCGGTTCCTTCGGTCATACAGGCTTCACCGGCACCTCAATCTGGATCGATGCGGCGACCGGAATGTTCGTGGTCTTTCTCAGTAATCGCTTGCATCCCGATGGCAAAGGCGACGTTGCCTCCTTGCGAGGTAAGGTAGCTTCAATAGCCGCGGGCGCTGTCACTGACCGGGCAGTTACCGCCAAAGCGGTGCTTGAGCAATCTCAATACTATGAAACCCTTAACAGAGACCTGGTCCGCTTTACCGCTTCTCGCAATCAAGCGTTAAGTGTTAGCTCGTTCGGTGTGCCTGACGCCGCCGACGTAAGAGTACTTACGGGCATCGACGTGCTCGAGCGCGATGGGTTCAAACAACTGGCGGGCAAGAAAATCGGTCTGGTCACCAATCACACCGGTAAGAACCGCGACGGGCGGCCGACCATTGACGTGCTCAACAAAGCTGACGGCGTCGAGCTGGTCGCGCTCTTTTCCCCTGAGCATGGAATTCGGGGCAGCGCCGACGAAAAGGTTTCCGATTCAAAAGATGGGGAGACTGGACTTCCCGTTTATTCGCTTTACGGCGAGACGCGCCGGCCAAAGCCGGAACAGTTGAAAGGTCTCGACGCACTCGTCTTTGACATTCAGGATGTCGGCTCGCGCTTTTACACTTATATTTCAACTCTCGGTTACGTAATGGAAGAAGCCGCCCGGGCAGGTCTGCCGGTCTTTGTTCTTGACCGCCCGAATCCTATTGGCGGCCTGGTAGTCGAAGGGCCCAGCGCAGATCCTGACAAGCTTTCCTTTACCGCATATCACACCATTCCGGTGCGACACGGAATGACGATTGGAGAGTTGGCTCAACTTTTCAATCAAGATCGAAAGATCAATTGTGATCTGCGAGTGATCAAGATGGAGGGCTGGCAGCGGACGATGTGGTTTGACGCAACCAACCTAATGTGGGTCAACCCGTCCCCGAATATGCGTAGCCTAACCGAGGCGACACTCTATCCCGGCATTGGTCTATTGGAGACGACGAACGTCTCGGTTGGAAGGGGAACAGATACGCCTTTTGAAGTTATCGGCGCGCCCTGGATTCGCGGGCAACAACTAGCGGCAGCCTTGAATCAGCGCCGTCTTCCTGGTGTGAGATTCGTTCCTATCCGCTTCAAACCAACGGCTTCGGTATTCAAGGGTGAGGAATGCGAAGGGTTTAATGTAGTTATTACCGACCGCGCAGCCTTTCGTCCCGTCCCGATAGGAATTGAGATCGCCGTCGCATTGCGACGGCTTTATCCTGAGCAATGGAAAGTGGAGGCGTACGGACGACTCCTGGTAAATGCGGCAACGCTCGAGCGCGTAAAGCGCGGCGATGCGCCAGAGGAAATAGAACGATCCTGGACGGCGATGCTAAACGAGTTTGGTCGTCGACGGGTGCAAGTCTTGTTGTACAACTAAGTACCCACCGACAAGGTTGTAGCAGCTGCTGAAAAACTCATTTTGGAGTGCGGAGGCAAGCGTAGCGCGACTCCGCTTTGGATTTGCGAGCCTTAAAACCCACAAAAAATCCAAAGCGCCGTCGCCGCTTCGCTCTGCCGGCGCACTCCACATTGAGCTACTCCACTATGACTGCTTCCTGCCACTTATGTACCGAGTTGATCAAGTAGCATCTTTGTCCGGATTTAAGCTCTTCTTTGTGAATAACTCGCTCGCGGATCTTGCCCTCTTCAAGAAGCTGATCGCGAAAGGTGCCGGCCAACAACCCTGAGCTTTGTCGAGGGGTGAACAATTCCCCTTCTGCCTGCAGCACAACGTTGGCTACGCTCGACTCTGTGACCTCTCCTCGCTCGTTCCATAAGATTACGTCGTCACAGTCGGGCCGTTGCGCGATTGCCTGGTCATATATTTGACGATTCGTAGTTTTGTGAAAGAGGAATTTATCGTTTGAGTCCACCGGCTTTCCTGCCAGCGCTACGCGCAATGGTACGTCCCGGGCGCTGCGAAGCTGAATGGCCTCGACCTCAATCTCTCCATCCTTTGAAAGAAACAAGCGAATCTTCCATCTCTCCTTAGAACACTTTGCGACTGCCCGATTGAGTTCGCAAATAACCTGCTCCTCGGGAAGATGGAAGTTGAAATATTTCGCCGAGGCTGTGAGTCGCTCGAGGTGCCGGGTTAAGAGGAAGACTTCACCGCCCTCGAGAAGAATGGACTCAAGAAGCCGAAAACGTGTGATTGGAGCAGTAAGAAATGAACTTTTTAATAAGCACTCGTCGTACTCGCGTTCGGCGGTCGAGTCGATAGTGATACCTCCGCCCACTCCGAAAGTCGCGGCGCCCGTATCTGAGTCCAGCACAACTGTGCGAATAGCTACATTGAATACGCAGTCACCACCGGGACGTATGAACCCGATTGTGCCCGTGTAGACACCACGTGGAAAGGGCTCCAGCCGACGAATAATCTCAACAGTGCTGATCTTAGGTGCGCCCGTAATGGAACCACACGGGAAGAGAGCGGCCATCACATCGGCCAGCCCCACATCGCTCCGCAGGGTTGATTCGATTGTGGAGGTCATCTGCCAGAGAGTTTCGTACCGCTCAATCTCAAACAGGGCCGATACACTGACCGAGCCGGGCACTGAAATCTTGCCCAGGTCGTTACGGAGGAGGTCCACGATCATCACGTTCTCAGCGCGATCTTTGGGCGACTCTGCTAACTGCCGCGCCCGTTCGTCGTCCTCGGCGGCCCCTCGCCCGCGATTGATGGTGCCCTTCATCGGCTTTGTTTTAATAAAATCCCCGATGCGCTCGAAGAAGAGCTCGGGAGAGATAGATAAGACTTTGTACCTTCCCAGATCGAGGTAGGCACAGTATTCCGCGCCTTGAGCATTACAAAGGGTGTCGTACCATGCGCTTGGATTACCCTGGAAATGCGACAGGAGAGGAAAGGTGTAGTTGACTTGATAAGTGTCGCCCTTTGCTATTAGGTCGCGAATGCGCCTGACGGCTTCGTTATATTGGGAGCGCGAAACTTGCGATTTCCACGCGGTTAGACCGTAACTGCTGGCAGTGAATTCCGGCGCTATTGTTTCCGGGACTGCTGGCGTCGCTGGCTTATCAAACACTGCCGCCCAAGCCAGGGGAAGGAAACCCGCGGAGTGAGTCTTTAGCGCGGGGTCAAAAGCAGGGGCCGCTTCATAGCTCAACATGAGAGCTACCCAGGCCCCTGATCTTGCCTCGGCCTCCGCTGCTTTAAGGAGGGGAACAACTTCCTCGAGCCGGTTGGCGGCATACGTCGTCAGTGGTGAAGGGAAGCGAAGATGCGGGCCCGCGGCTTGAATGTCAGACGAACCGAACATCACCTCGGGCATGCGCGGGAGTCTACTACTAAAAGGAATGAGGGCAGAAACCTCAAATGGCCGGGCGCGTCTAGTTCGGGGAAGTAGCCCGACTGTTAAGGAGGGCTCCTCAAGGTGCCCGGAGTCATAGAAGGTGTCGCGTCTTTCGTCGTTGCCGGGGCGCCCCTCAGGTGACGCGAACCAGTCGGTATGTATCCAAACTTGAGGAGCTCTCCTGAACAGTCGGGCCCCCGACGCACTGCGCCTCCGCAGTTGCTCCTCAAGGTGCCCGGGAGTTGTCGAGGCGGGTAAAGTCTCTCCGTCTCTCCCGAGACTCCACGAAAAACGAGGGCCACCGCGGACGCCTCGTCTTTGAGTTTTTAGCTAAACGGAAAAGCTAAAACTGAAGCTTCAATCCAAATTGAATGACCCTCGCTGCTTCCCCAGTTTGCACGATCGTCTGGGTTGAAGGAGGCGCCACCCCCGCACAGCAGGTTTGAGCAAAAAGACCCGACCTTATGCTGGGCGAGCCGACGGATGCATCGCGCGGATTGTCGAAGTTCGTATGATTGAGCGCATTGAACATCTCTGTCCGGAATTGGATTTTGAACCGCTCACTAATCTGGAACGTCTTGATGAAACCGAGGTCGAGGTTCCAGTAATTCGAAGCGGTGAAGATATTCCTTCCAGCTCCGTTCGTACCCGGAACGGGCAGGCAGAAGACCTGTGTCATATCAACGCCGCAGGTAAAAGGATTACCCGTCACAGGATTATTGGTGATTGGCGCAAATAG
Source organism: Pyrinomonadaceae bacterium (assembly GCA_041744135.1). Lineage (GTDB taxonomy): Bacteria > Acidobacteriota > Blastocatellia > Pyrinomonadales > Pyrinomonadaceae > PSRF01. The sequence goes on along the minus strand of JBGTLM010000265.1, from coordinate 1,174 downwards.
CACGGGCCCGGCGAAAGTCTGCCCCGGAAGTTCTTGGAGTTGCGCCTGAACCGGTTGTTGCACACCGGCACGCGACTCGTGACTTCCGTTAGATGTAAACGAACCACTGCGAACGGCGAAGGGCTCTCCAGTCATGAAAGCGAATATGCTGTTAATGGTCCAGCCGCCCAGGATCTGATTTACTACTCCGCCGGAGGAACCCAGGAAACGTTTTCCTCTGCCCACCGGCACCTCCCAAACCGAGGCCCCCTGCAGGACGTGAGTGCGATCAAAGTCAGAGCGCGCGCGTTCTTCGCGGAGATCGCGAATGTCAGTTGGTGTACGTGAGTTTGTGGTTGAGAGTCCGCCGCCAGATGCAGCGCCCACCGGATCAACCGACTGATTGTCGATTGATTTGCCGAATGTATAGGCCATGCTCAGCCCGAGATTGCTGCTGAACCTTCGTCGCAACGTGAATTGAGCGGCGTGATAGTTTGAGTCGCCACTGTTGTCCAGATAAGTAATCGAAGCGAACTGCTGGTTGGGTCTTAGCTTTAGACCCAATACAGTGTTTTCAATCCGTACGGCAAAATTACCGACACTATTCCTGTTAAGGTCGGTGACCGTGGCCGTAGAGTTTATGAAGTTTGTTGCGGAAGTGGTGGCTGCGGCTTGAGTCTGACCAGTGGCAACGAATGCAGAAGTCAGTTGAGCCAACAAAGGTGGTGTCACCCCGCCCACGCAACCAGTGCCGACCGCTGAACACCCTGCCTCTCGATTCCTCTGCATGGTCAAAAACGACGGCACGACCGGATCTGAGTTGACCTGATTAATATCGTAGGCCATAAAGAGATATTGACCGCGCCGGCCAATGTACGACGCCTCCATTACCAATCCCCATGGCAATTCTCTTTGAATGCTGAGGTTCCACTGGTGAACGGTAGGAAGCTGCATCTCGGGTGCGAACACTGTGATATTACCTGGGGCATTACTTCTCAGCTGCTGCGGTGGCGTGAAAAAGCTGGACGGCTTCACGCTTGGCGCAGGCAACTGGGTCGGAAATCCTCCGACGACCGTCTTATTGACATCCGGCGAATTAACGCACCCACTAGTGATCGAAGTGAACGGGAAAGTGCTTGTGCAGCTTTGGACCAGGCCGGGAATTCTCCCTGCTGCTGCTGTCACCTGGAATGAT
>JBGTLM010000264.1:0-6077 GCA_041744135.1 Pyrinomonadaceae bacterium | reverse complement strand
TGGCCAGGAGGCCCGGGGTGCTGTGGATCGCGCCCGGCGCGAGGTCGCGGGATTGATCGGAGCTAGATCCAATGAGATAGTTTTTCTCTCGGGCGGAACGGAAGCCAACAATCTGGCAATCCGAGGACTTTGTGAAGCTGTCGAACCACACGGGCGCCATATCATTACTTCCTCGATTGAGCACTCCTCCGTTCGCGGCATCTGCGAGGCTTTAGAGAAGCGGGGATCGGAGATCACCCGCCTTCCCGCTTACGAAGACGGCATTGTAAAAGTGGAAGACGTTCGCTCATCACTTAGAACAGACACAGTACTGATCTCGGTGATGCTCGCAAATAATGAGATTGGTACCATTCAGCCGATCCAGGAAATGGGAGCCCTCGTACGCCAGAAACGTGCGCAGGGACGCAAGCATCTTTGGCTGCATACCGACGCAGTCCAGGCAGCCGGCCGAATACCGATAGAAGTCGAGCAACTCGGATGTGATTTGCTCTCGCTCTCCGCTCACAAACTCTACGCGCCCAAAGGCGCAGGCGCGCTTTACGTTCGCCGGGGTGTACGAATATCAGGTCAGAATGTAGGTGGCCACCAGGAGCGGGAACGAAGAGCCGGCACCGAGGCGGTACCCGGAATTGTCGCGTTCGGAACTGCTGCCCGAATCGCGGACGAAGAGCTAAGCGAGCGAAACAGCCACACCGCGGGTCTGCGGGAGAGGTTTGAGTCAACAGTTGCTGAACGCGTCCCCGACATCGTTTTCAACGGACACCCCGACCGCAGGCTGTCGCACATTTCAAATATCTCTTTTCGCTTTGTTGAAGGCCAAAGTCTTCTGATTAGCCTGGACCTCGAAGGCATCGCTGTCTCGACAGGATCCGCGTGCTCCTCCGGGACACTTGAGCCTTCGCCCGTGATTCGGGCGCTCGGCCGTAACGATGAACTCGCACGTGGGTCGATTCGTTTCAGCTTCGGTAAGGACAATACCGTGGCCGACGTTGATTACGTCGTCGACGTTTTGTCGCGCGTTGCGGAAAAGCTGCGGAGGATGTCACCGCTCAATCCGAAAGCGATGGCGAGTCGACGCTTTCCACAAACAGTTGGACGAGATTAGGTCACATGCCCCTTCGGATTGTTCAGACTCTGCTGCTGGTTTCGCTGTCGGTTTACGCCGCCCCTCAGGATCCGTCACATCTGAAATCCGACTGCCATCAACCAGTGTCAGAACAGCGCTCGCTCATCCGCCAGGCTGAAAAGAACAGATACACTCTCCGCCGCGTGGAGCTCTTCGGCAATCAGTACACAGCTGATCAACTATTGCGCCGCAGGCCCAAACTTAATGAGGGCAATTTCTTTGCTCGGGCGAGCTTGATCAGGTCGCTTAGGCGTTTGAGCGCACATATGATGATCAAAAGGGTTCGCTTGTCGGATGTAAAGATTCGACTGGATCACGGCGAGAAGCTTGTCGATGCGCGGATTTGTCTCGAAGAACGTCGACATTGATTCCAGACCTTCACCTTGCCTTACTCCGAAGCATTTAAGGACCACCTAACCAACCCGCGCAACGCAGGCGAACTTGCGGACGCTAATGCGGTTGCCGAAGAGACTAATCCCGTCTGCGGCGACCGGTTGCGCCTCTCGTTGCGCGTGGTTGACGGCAGCATTGAGGTGGCACGTTTCTTGGCCTATGGCTGCCCGCCAACGCTTGCCTGTGGTTCAGTGCTGACCGAGATGATTCAAGGAAAGTCTGTAGAAGAGGCCCGGCAGCTCACACGGGCCGATCTCTTGAATGCGCTGGGCGGACTTCCTTCGCACAAGCAACATGCCGCGGCACTCGCCGTTGAAACCTTACGTACGACACTTGAATCAGGGTGTAGTGGACTCCTATCGCGGTAACTCGGAGCTGTAGCGTGACTGCAAAGGGTTCGGTTTTGCTCGATAGGCGGCAATGTCAAGCAAGCACAGAATCGAGGAGACGTAGGGCTTTAAAAACCCAAACATGACATACGGTAATGTGCAGGTCAGGAAGCTTGAAAGCCACTCAGGAACGCCTGCGTGATCAAGGTTAGACCCTTTCCGAGCTATGTGAGGAAGCCCCTTTTGAGGGTGAGAATGAATTGAAATTGTTAAACGATTCTTGTTTCCGTTGTAAGAGCGGGGACAGGGTCCGCCTTCCTTACCTGCGAATTACCGGGGCTTGAGTCGTCCTTTGGGATTGGGTCTATGCTTGTAACAGTCGAATGCCAGTTACTGCCCAGGTTTATCGACGAGGAGTTGCGACGACCCGAGGCCGTAAGGCGGCCGGGTCTACAGTTCTGCCGCGGTGATATTCCGGTCCGCAGTAAGTTCTGGGCTCGTTACCAATAACAAAAGTTTTTGTGCGAATTACCGAGCAGGTCTCAACTGCAATTAGGCCGGTACTCGGATCGATATCGAGCGTGATGGAACCCTCCAGGCGCGCACCCTCTTCATCCGCTCGAGCCGCCGGTCTGGGCCGAGGCGTAGCTGTCGGGTCTAGCTCGGGTGTTGGCCCAATGTCTCCGCTCTCAGGAATTGTCTCCTCTTCCCCTTCGGGAGTAGCTTCCTCTGCGGGAGCCTCAATCGACGTCGGCGTAGGCAGAGTTCCATTAATAAACAACTCGGTGCGTCTAGCGGGATTATCAGCAGTAGTCAACTGTCCTGCATTGAGTTCGATGTCTGCCTGCTGGATCCCTTCCGGCATCTGCCAGTCACCCTGCCACTCGGGATGCTCGCTCAGTGCCACCTGCATGAAGTCGGTCCAGATTGGCAGTGCGGAATTCGCCCCGGTCAAACCGAGCTGCGAGCCGTCATCAAAACCAACCCAGACGACGCAAACCAGATTTGGGGTGAAGCCGGCAAACCAGCCGTCGCGTGAAGTACCAGTTTTGCCGGCGACATTGGCCTTCAACCCACGAGCCCGAACCTTAGCGGCGGTACCTCGATTGACGACGTCCTTCATGAAAGAGTTCATTACGTAAGCAACGTCGGGACGCATTACTTCACTCCGCTGTGCACTGGGAGCAGCAATCGTCACACCGTTTCCGGTGGTAATGCGATTGATTGCCATCGACGACGTGCGCGTGCCCAAATTTGCAAAAGCAGTGTAGGCGCTCGCCACTTGCAGCGGGGTGGCTTCACTAGTTCCCAAGGCCATTGCCGGATAAGCTCGTGCGGGCTTTGGCAATCCGGCTCTGCCTGCGAGATTCATTACGCGCCCGATGGTGACTTCCATCGCCACCTCGACCGTAATCACATTAAGACTGTTTACCAGCGCATCACGTAGTGTCACTGGACCACGCGAGTAGCTCTGGCCGAAGTTTCCCGGCGAATACTCCTGATTGTCGTAGGAGAAGCTCTTTGGTTCGTCGACATAAGTCGTTGCCGCAGTGATCACACGGGGCACGGGATCGTACGCTGTATTCAACGCGGTCGCGTAGACGAAAGGCTTAAAGACCGACCCGGGCTGGCGCAAAGCATCCGAGGCACGGTTGTATTGGCTCTTCGAATAGTCGCGCCCACCAACCATCGCCACAATCTCCCCTGTCTTGGCATTCATCGCAACCAACGAGGCCTGAAGTGTTCCCGGTGCGAAACGCCTGGTCTGCACCTTGTCCAGCGCGGCGATTTGTTTTGTCAGGGCCGCATAAGCGGCCCGTTGTAAATCCATGTCGATAGTCGTGTAGATGCGAAGATGCTGAGCAGTGCCCGGGCCGGCGATAATGTCGCCTAGTTGGTTTTGAACGTAGTCGGCAAAATATGGCGCATCAGAAGCGTCGATGCGACCTCTCACGGCCACGACCTTGAGCGGTTCCGCCTTGGCCCGGTCGGCTTCCTCTCGAGTGATCTCCCCGCTGTCTACCATTGAATCCAGAACTTGATTGCGACGGGCGGTGGCCGTGTTCATTTCCTGGTAGGGATTGTAGCGGTTAGGGCTGCGAATCAGCCCGGCCAGAAACGCGGCTTCCGGCAGCGTGAGGTTGGTGACGTCTTTCCCGAAATACGCATCAGCAGCCTGTCCAAAGCCATGTATGGAAAATCCCGCCTGTTGGCCCAGGTACACCTGATTGCAGTACAGCGAAAAAATCTCTTCCTTGGTGAGCCGGGTCTCGATAATAACCGACATGTAAGCCTCGGCTACCTTGCGCCGCAGTGTTCTTTCCGGAGATAGGAGCAGATTCTTCACTAACTGCTGAGTAATACTCGACCCACCTTGTCGCGCTATGGGAGAATTCGGATCCGAGTTGTCATACCGCCTGATCAGAGCTCGCAGGATCCCGCGAATGTTTACGCCGTAGTGCTCGAAGAACGCTCGATCCTCAGTCACGGTGATGGCCTTAACCAGGTGGACTGGCAGATCATTGAAGCCAATCACTTTCCGTTTCTCGCGCTCCTGTCCCGCTACGGAACTTATTAGTTCCGGCTCGAGCCATGTTTTGTCCAGCCGCTTGTTTCCTCCCAGTTGGAATAATGAGCTGATCGACTTTGCATTCCGCGAAAACTGGACTCTCACGCTCTGAAACTGGTTCTGACCATCGACGGACGAATGTTGGCTGGGTTCAATGTCAATGGTCGAAGCATTGAGGGAATACCGTCCCCGCGCAGTGTCTGCCTGTTGAGTCTTCTCGACATAGCCGGCGCGCTTCAGGTAAGCGATGAGGTCGTCCTGCGAGAGTGTTTCTCCGGCGCGAAGTTGTTTTGGCGCCGCATAGATGCCGGCTGAACGCGTAAAGACCTCGCCTCTCAGAAGGTTGTCGACGCGTCCTGAGAAGCTCGTCCAGTAGTAAACCAGCACCACAAATACTGAGGCAACAGCCAAAACGAGAGGGATTATTACCGGAGCGCTCAGAAGCCGTCTCCCGACTCGGCGCCCGAATCCGGGACTCGGCTGCTCATAGGCAACTATCCGCTGTTGCCGCGTGGAACCTCTTCCGCCGCGATCGACGGCGGGCACTCTGTTCGGAGGTGGATAGCGAACGGGCATAACCTTAGGTGATGTGTGATTGGTGATAGGTAATAAGTGGTTGTTTACAAGTAAAAACCGTTCAAGAGCTAACGCTTGTCGTCACTTGACGTGGAATTATCCATGATCTTATTAACTATCACCTCTAATTTGCCCTGTCCAGCCAGTGGGCAATCTAAACCCATCTCCTATCACCTATTAGTATCTCCCTACCAATTGACACCCACTTTTCCTTTGGTTAACTTGGCAGCGCTCCGAAGCAGCCACTTTGATGCGATTTCTAGCGTATGAGTCTATCATCCCCCGCGTCGAGGAAACTTGCGGGTAACCGCTTTAGAATTCGGTATGCGGTTCTGGCAGTTGCCTTAGCAACTGCGCTGGGGACCCTGGGGTTCCATTTAATCGAAGGCTGGTCGATGGTCGACAGCCTCTATGCGGCCACTCAGACAGTTACCACGGTAGGCTACGGCGACCTCGCGCCCGCGACTATCAACGGTCGCATTTTCGCCACCATCTTTATGTTCGTCGGGGTGGGCGTCGTGCTCTACTCGCTTACCGCTACGGTTCAATCAATCGTGCAGTCGGAGTTGCTCGCGACTTTTGGGCAGCGGCGGCAATTGCGCAAAATGAGTAAATTGCGAGACCACTTTATTATCTGCGGCGCCGGGCGCGTGGGATCCCGTTTGGTGAAAACGCTGCAGGCCAGCGAACAGCCTTTCATCGTTATCGAGCGCGAGCCACAGAAGGTGACGGAGTTAGCCGATCGCGGAGTAATTGTCCTGGTTCGCGACGCCACCTCAGAAGATGCTCTCAGGGAAGCGGGTGTTGAACATGCGCGCGGCCTGGCAGCGTGTCTGCCTGATGACGCTGACAACGTCTACGTCGTGTTGACAGCGCGCGATCTGAACTCTCAGCTTCACATTGTTGCCAGAGCCGCCGAAGAACAGGCGGAAAGCAAGCTCATCAGGGCGGGAGCTAATCGCGTGGTCGCTCCCACCATCATCGGCGGCCACCGTATGGCTATGGCCCTTACCAAGCCGGCGGTAGGAGACTTCATAGATTCAATAACCGCGAATACCCTCGGTCTGGCACTGGAACAGCTTGA
>JBGTLM010000263.1:0-3099 GCA_041744135.1 Pyrinomonadaceae bacterium | reverse complement strand
GTTCTAACATGACCGGGTCGCTATCGCTCGCCGTTCTGACGTGTAATAATAGTCACGCTTTCCCACGAACAATTCTTAAGCCGGCGGAGAAGACTTTTATGAAGCGCTTTGTTGTCTCGATTTCTGTTCTATTAATCGCATTCGCCTCGATAGTCGTTGCGCAAGATTCTCAGCGATTCACCATTGCAGAGCTACTGAAGGTGCGGCGCGTGGGCGATCCGCAGGTCTCGCCTGACGGCAAGAGTTTGGCCTTCGCGATCGGCGACGTGAACTTCGACGCTAACCGGACGGTGACGCAGCTCTACGTCATGCCGCTGGCAGGCGGTGCGGAGCTAAAGCGACTGACAAGCGGTGAAAGCTCGGCCAGCGGGCCGCGCTGGTCCCCTGACGGCAAGAGGATTGCCTACGTTACCGGTGGCCAAATCTGGATAATGGACAACGTTGGAGACGACAAAGAACAGGTAACTAAAATTTCTACCGGAGCCTCAGGTCCGGTTTGGTCGCCTGACGGGAAATGGATTGCGTTTACCTCCGAAGTTTATCCGGAATGTACCAATGAGGACTGCAACCGGCAAAAAGAAGAACAAGCCGCAAAGAGCAAAGTAAAAGCTCATCTCACCGATCGCCTTCTATATCGCCATTGGGTGGAATGGCGCGACGTCAAGCGCACCCACGTTTTTGTTATCGGCAGCAAAGGCGGTGAAGCACGCGATCTAACGCCGGGCGACTTCGACGCACCGCCCTATGCGGTAGCAGGCGACGTTGATTATGCGTTTTCGCCGGACTCAAAAGAGTTAGCGTACCTACGCAACCCCGACAAGGTCGAAGCAATCTCCACCAATAGCGACATCTACATCGTGCCCACCGCGGGTGGCGCGGCCAAAAACATAACGGTTCGAAACCGTGGTTATGAAGACAGCCCGATTTACACGAAGGACGGCAAACATGTTCTCTATCGTTCGCAAGCGACTGCCGCCTTTGAGGCAGATCGCTGGCGCCTAATGAGTTACAACCGCACGACGGGCGCCATCAGCGAACTGCTGAGAGGCTTCGACTTAAATGTGGAAGATATGGTGATGTCGCCCGACGGCAATTCTATTTACTTTATCGCCGGCGAGCGCGGGCTTCATCCGGTTTACAAAGTCGACTCGACCGGTGGCTCCGCTCAAAGGATTCTAAACAACGTTTTCGCAACCAATCTTCAGATCACACCCGACGGCCGGACGCTTGTTTTCGCTCATAGCTCCCTCGCCGCGCCACCGGAAATCTATAGGGTTCATCAAGACGGAAGTGGTCTGGGACCTCTGACGCGAATAAACTCCGAAATCATGTCGCCCGGCGGTCTCAAAGAGGCGGAGGAGATGGAATGGACGGGCGCGCTGGGTAAAAAGATTCATGGCTTCCTGCTGAAGCCTATGAACTTTGATCCCAAACGAAAATATCCCCTCGCCGTTTTGATCCACGGCGGACCCCAAAGCGCCTGGAACAATAGCTGGAGCTACCGCTGGAATCCTCAAATCTTCACTGATGCCGGGTATGTCGTCTTCATGCCGAACCCCCGCGGCTCCTTGGGTTATGGCCAGCAGTTCGTTAACGAGATCAGTGCTGACTGGGGCGGCAAGGTCTTCGTCGATCTGAAAAACGGCATCGCTGAAGTGCTGCGTCGTAATAGCTACGTTGATAAGAATCGTATCGGTGGCGCTGGTGGGTCGTACGGCGGCTACATGGTCGATTGGATCCTTGGCCATAACAACGATCCGCGTTTCAAGTTTAGAGCACTCGTTTCCCACGCTGGTGTTTACAATTTAACCAGCATGTATGGAGCGACTGAGGAATTATGGTTTGTAGAGTGGGATTTCAAAGGCACGCCGTGGTCCAACCCTGCGATGTATCAGCGCTGGTCCCCACACATGTACGCGCAGAATTTCAACACGCCGACGCTGGTCACGGCGGGCGAGCTTGACTATCGTGTCCCTTACACCGAGAGCCTCCAGCTCTTCACCGCATTGCAGCGGAAGGGCGTGGAATCCAAACTGCTCGTCTTTCCTGACGAAGGACATTGGATTTTAAAACCGCAAAACTCTGAGCTTTGGTATCGCACGGTGCTCGAGTGGTTTGATAAGCATTTGAAGTGACGGGGAGGAAAGCCCAAGGCAAGTAGGGCCTGCCCGTGAACCCAAAAATACGTGGGGTAATTGCAGTTAGGAAGGGGGCAAAGCGATGCGCGCCCCCGCTCAAGATTCCCACCCACTCAACCTGGAACGACAATCCAATCCTATCAAGTTTTGCAGCTTCAGCGGGGGCGCGCTTCGCTTTGGCCTCTTCCTGACTGCATTTATTTCCGAAGCGTTCGTGGATTTAATGCCCGACACCAAGCCGACAGATCTCGATCGCCTTTCCATCCGCCAGCGGCCCGCAGGCCGGCCTCTAATGCGCCAGAATTGGGGCAAACTTCTCTTCATGCATTGGCGCATCGAGGAGAAGTTGCTCCGTCCATTGATTCCAAAAGCCCTCGAGATTGATACCTTTGATGATTCGGCCTGGATTGCCATTGCTCCGTTTACCATGGGGGGCATCAGCGCGTTCCCACCTTTCCTTCCGGCAGTGCCTGGACTGAGTGCGATGCATGAGTTGAATGTGCGCACTTACGTGCACATTGATCGCGTGCCTGGTGTGTGGTTCTTCTCGCTCGATAGCAACAGCGCTGCGGCCGTTTTGGGAGCTCGGAGTTTTTTTCACCTGCCTTATTACAACGCAGAGATTGACCTGAACCAGGATGGGCAAACGATCGACTACGGCTTGAGCCGCGGGGGAGATCCGCCCGCTGAATTCAATGCCTCGTGGAATATTGGCGAGTCACTTCGCTATGCGCATACCGGCTCGCTGGAGTTTTTTTTAACAGAGCGATACTGCCTATACAGTGAAAACGACGACGAGATATATCGCTCGCGCATTTACCACCAGCCGTGGTCGCTTCAGAAAGCCTCACTCGTCTCCTGCGAGTCAACCATGATCGAATCACATGGTCTACCTACACCACCCGGCGATCCGCTCCTTCATTACGCTGAAAAACTCAGTGTTGAGATCTGGCCGTTGAAA
>JBGTLM010000262.1:0-4673 GCA_041744135.1 Pyrinomonadaceae bacterium | reverse complement strand
TAGGGAAGGTCTGAACAAGTCGCCCCGAGTGTGCTGAGATAGCACTGTCCCCGCAAGGCCCGGAACCGATGGATCAGATGAGCTTTGGCGACGCCGAGTACGCGGCCAAGAAGAAGACGACTCGGCGCGAGGTGTTCCTGGCCGAGATGGAGCAGGTGGTGCCCTGGCACTCGCTTCTGAAAGTCATCGAGCCGTTCTATCCGGTGGCTGGCCGCGGCCGGCGCCCGTATCCCCTGCTGGCGATGCTTCGGGTGCACTTGATGCAGAACTGGTTCGGGCTGAGCGATCCGGCGATGGAAGAGGCGTTGTACGAGATCGTCTCCATGCGGAAGTTCGCTGGCCTGCAGTTCAAGGCGATTCCGGACGAGACGACGATCCTCAACTTCCGCCGGCTCATCGAGACCAACGAGCTGGCGCCGATGATTTTCGACAAGGTCAACGCGCACCTGACCCGCAAGGGCCTGATGCTCAAGCGCGGCAGCATCGTCGACGCCACGATCATTTCGGCTCCGAGCTCGACGAAGAATGCCGACGGCGAGCGCGATCCGGAGATGCACCAGACGAAGAAGGGCAACAACTGGCATTTCGGAATGAAGGCGCACATCGGCGTCGACACCGATTCTGGCCTGGTGCACACCGTGGTGACGACGCCTGCGAACGAGGCCGACATCGAGGTGGTCGACGAGTTGCTGCATGGCAAGGAAGAGACTGTGCACGCCGACGCCGGTTATACGGGCGCGGAGAAGCGCGTGTCGCGCAAAAAGCTGACGTGGTCGATCGCGATGAAGCGGGGCAAGCTCAAGGCGATGCCCGATGGCGCGGAGAAGACCCGGTTGCAGGAAATCGAGAAGACAAAGGCAGGCATCCGCGCGCGCGTCGAGCATCCGTTCCGGGTGATCAAGCGGCAGTTCGGGTATGCCAAGGTGCGCTTCCGCGGGCTGGTGAAGAACACGGCGCAGGTGCTGATGCTGTTCGCGCTGTCGAACCTGTGGATGGCTCGGAAACAGTTGTTGGGATCGACAGGGAAGTTGCGTCCGAAGTACGCGTAAATGATCAAGGAAAGGCTGCATTCGCGCAAAAACAGCCTGCTTTTCGACGTTCTGTGGCTCCAGACGGGCTTCGAATCAGCAGAGGGCGTCAGTGATGTGCGGTTACGACGCGCCAGTCCGATTCAGTGAGTTGTTCAGACCTTCCTTAGCGAGAAGGTGGAGCAGCTAAGGCGCATCGGAATGGACGTTCCGGATGACTGCTGGCCTTGCCATCACATCTGTCGCGTAATCACGTCAGATCGAGGGGAACTGATCTCGGACGGCGCGGAAGTCCTCGCGTCGAACTTCGACATAGTGCAGGACTTCTGCCGCGCGTACACGCCGGAGGACAAGGGCACAATCGAGCGCTGGTTCCGTACCATCAAGGAGCATGGGCTGGAAGGGCTAGACGGTTACGGCGAGAAGTACCACAAGATCGTTAGAGGAAGCATCCACCCCACCGCGCGGCTCACCTGGCTCGAGCTGCGGCGGATCTATTACGGCTGCGTCATTCAGTACAACTTCGAACCTGCTCCGGCGCGCGTTATTCCACCCCAGCTTGTTGCCGAAGGACTGCGCGACGTTTCTCGCATTGCACTTTGGAAATGGGGCCTCGCCAGCGCCATCAGTGCACCCCGAACTGCGAACGCACGAACAATTTATGCGTGCCTCCTGCGCCGCGTAAAGGTCTCTGTTCGTGAAGACGGCATCTACTATCGTTCACTGCGGTTTACCAGCGCGGAGTTGCGCGCCACTGGTCTGCTCCAACGCGCCGAACGTAGCGGCTCTTTTACGATGGAGGCCTCCTTCGACGAGCACCTTGGCTCCGTCCTTTGGTTCCGCACGCACGAATCCGCTGAGTGGCACACGGCGGAGCTGGTGGATCACGCTTGCTTAGCGCACGCCTCTCTCGTTGAAGTCGCAGAATTCCTCCGGGCTCGCGAACAGGCGCGCGAGACAACCAAAGTAAACGCGTACAACCGCTCTGCACAGCTAAGAAAGGCGTCATCCACCGTAAAGCAGCACGCCACCGCCGCAACGCCACCGGCTCAAGCGGCCTTGCCTGGCACGAGCGGGGTTCTGCGCACCGCGGAGAAACTCCTGGAAGGACGCCTCCATGCAGCCGACGCACTCGCGCTGGCGAAGCCCACCACTCGGCCATCCTTTACACCTCCGCCCGAGATCACGAGTCGGGAAACCGCCTTCGCCAATCTTGCCCTGAGGCTCTTCAAGTGAACAATACTCCGCCGATCTACTGCGATGCCGTCATCGATGAGCACGTCGGCAATCCGCTCATCGAATGTCTTCCCGCAATCGATCGTACCGATGAGGAGATAGCATTAGCCATGATGCTAAAACCAGCCTTCTCCGCCACGGAGAAAGCTCTTCCTGCGCGGGTACGCTTCGCGCTTCTATCGCGTATGAAAAAACTCTTCGTGCCGTTCGCCGCACACCATCAACTCTTCACGCACATAGACCTCGGAATTCGCAACTCTTACAGCTGGCGCAACCCTCTCAACCCGGCAACGCAGGGCTTCTTGCACCACCCTTACGCGGTTCATAACGCGCCATCTCTGCGCTACTGCCAACGCTCAAGTGGGTCGATCATCCTACTCAGCGGGCTTTCTGGCATCGGAAAAAGCTGTGCGATGGACGCGATCATGCGCGCGCTCGGCCGACCGATCGTCGATCACTATTACGGCGAGTCGCGATTCTGTGAGCGCCAGATTACTTACCTCACATTGCGAATCCCCGAAGACCGGAGCCTCAAGACAGCGGTTGCAGAGTTGTTGCTGAAGATTGACCTTAGCAACAACGGCGAAACGAACTACTACACGCAGTACGCGAGCGTCTCTCACTGTACCCTGACCGGAATGTTGACAGGACTTGTAGCCGCACTTTCGGCTCATCACACGGCATGTATTTTTGTCGACGAGATTCAACGCTTGGTTGAGGGCCGTAGCACTGGTGCCCGCGACATCATCGAGTTTTTGTTCCGGATGCGAGATGACTGCGGCCTCACCGTTGTTCTCTGCGGCACCTATGCATCTCTGAAGCTCCTTAACAGACAGTTCCGAATCAACCGACGGCTGTGTGAAGACGGACTGGTAGAACTTTCCCGACCTCTGACGCCTGGTGACGTCCAATGGAACACCTTGGTGAAAGTTGCCTTTGACTACCAATGGACACGGGAGACCGCCGAGGCGTCCGACGCACTCATTTGTGTGTGCCACGAACTGACGCTTGGCATTCCCGGCGTCCTGATCCCCCTGCTCATCTTGAGCCAGAGGGAGGCAATCTCCGACGGGTCTGAAATCCTCACCGAGCGGGTGATTCGCCGTACCTTCGCCGCCTATTTTGGCGGCTTGGCGCCTCTGCTCGCGGCGTTGAAAGGTGGCAAAACGTGGGCCAAGAACAAGTGGGACGACATGTTTCTCGACTTCCGCGACATGGAGGACCCTCATGCAGTTCCACCAGCGCCGAGCGCAACGGCCGTTGCAGAGGATGGCGCTTGGGGTAAGTCGGTGCCCAAGTCAACCGCCGTACCTGCGACGGAGGGAACGAATGGTGCCGATACGCTTGAAGCACTTACTAAAGCCGGCCTAGTGCGCTCGCCGCTTTGAGCCTTGTACTCGTTCCGCCGCTTCCTGGTGAATCCCTCCGCGGATGGCTTGCTCGCTTGCACTTGCGCAGCGGTAACCGAGGAGCGCATACGACCCTCAAACGAGTGTGCGGATCTGCACTGGCCTTGAACAGAGAGCACCTAAGCCTCGCTCCAGCATTTTTGGAGGAGTGCGCGCGGAGGCTGGGTTTGACCGATGCACAGGTGAGGTCAGACCACAGTCTTACCCCGCTGCTGGAACACTTCGCCCCGAAAAATGGAACGCCGACACGTCGAAGCATCCGTGCGCCCACCCCACGGGCTTGCGCGAGATGTGCCGTAGCGGACACAGACCGCTTTGGGGTTGCGTACTGGCATCGGGAGCATGAGACGCTGTGTAGTATCTATTGCAACAAGCACGGTATTCGCCTCCGGGAATGGCCGGCGCCACGTGCATCTCAGGCTCTGGAGCTGCCTGGGTTTGGCGCGTACTCGTTTGAAGAAGGAGCTCCAGTCGCTCCCGAGGTTTCATCGCGCTGCGCGATGATGATGTCGTCACTTATTTCGGACGGGTTTCGCAAAGAGCTGCCGGCCCCGTGCGCGCTAAGCGAACAGCTGCAACAAGAGATCCAGCGTTGCGGACTTCGCAACGGTACGCATCTTGCGAAGCCGGAGCTGTTCAGCGTCGTCGAGGCCTCCGTCGGTACGGCCGTGTGGCGTTACGTCTCCCGCGGCACGACTTTCGGGTCTGGGCTCCGCCCCCTTGTTCGTTTGGCTAGCGGCGAATCCGAACAGCCCGATCCGCTCCTATGGATAGCACTGATGTCGGCACTGTCGACCGCGGATGTTGCGCGCCCGTGCCCACGGCCGCCTGTGGCTTCGCGCACGCCGCTTTCCTTGGCGGGGTTCTACCCCGATTCTGCGGACACTTTCACTAAGGCCCATACTGGGTCAAAGGAGTGTCCATGTCCAAGCGCAAGCGTTTCAGTCCTGAGTACAAGCACGAGCTCGTCGAGCTGGTCCGGCGATCCGGTTCGAGTTGC
>JBGTLM010000261.1:0-5581 GCA_041744135.1 Pyrinomonadaceae bacterium | reverse complement strand
CGACCCGCGCATCTCCCAGGATTCGACCGGCTACGGCCAGGTGGCGCAGCTGCGCGGTCGCGGCCGCCCGGAAATGAACCTGCTGTGGATTGCGCCGACGGGTGCGGTGACCTCGCCGTTCATCCCCTATCGCATCGGCGTTCGGCGCATCGCGCCGCAGTTCGGAAAGCACCGCTACCTCACGAAGGGCGAGGCCAGCGCGTTCCTTACCGGTGACTGGCAGATCCAGGAGGCGACCGAGTTCGCCGGCCGGCTGTTCAAGCGTCTCATGTACTACACCTGCGATCACCCGCAACGCTTCCTGCCGGAAGTGAAGGAAGCGCTCACTGCGTTCGAAAACAAGCTGATCGCCCAGCAGGACGCCGTAGCCGCGACCGGCGAAGCACTGTTTGGTGCGGGTCGGCGCGAGTTGGCGCTGGAGTACCTCACGAGCTACAGCGAGCGCGCCGGGCAGGATGCGCTAACGCTCGGTCACGCACTTCTTGGCAGCATCGAGGCACGCACTGCGTTGCTGTTTGGCCTGCGCCGTCCCAAGGGTGAGACGATGAGCGGGATGAACACGCCACGTGTGTCCTGCCACCAAGGGGAGCCGAGTCGTCCTTGATTGCATGGATCGGCTACCGCCGTGTCCACTAATGTCGTGCTCCCGCCGGCCTTGACGGAACAGGCATCCATCGAGGCACGCTTTGCTCCCGCTTGTGGCCGGAACGGACCCAGTTGGAGGTGGTGGCCAGGGGCGGAATCGAACCACCGACACGCGGATTTTCAGTAGCACGCACACCGCGGGTGTGCCGTGGCAAGCCAAAATCGGAAACAGTTTTTTCGCGCGTGGGTTGAACTGCGTCACTCGGCCGAACCTATCCTGAACCGGAACGCCAAAAGGCCCATCCTCCGCCCGAAAGTTCGATGCCTTTCAACGGCTTGCGCACGGCGCGACCGAATTTGGCCCAACCCGCGAGCGCAGGATTAAAGTCGCGCCGCTCGAGGCGCGGCTGCTGTCGGCGTCCCAGGCGTGGTTCGTGCACCCTGGTTCGCTGCGAGATTGAAGGCCGCGTGATATGCACCCGCAGCGATGAGCCCCTCGAACATCTGGGCCTCGTGGTAAAGGCGCTCGCGTCGAAACAGAAAGACCCGATGCAGCATGTTACATTGCGAAGCGAAAATTGCACACAGCAGATGAGTGGCGGAAGTGGTTGGAGCTGGTGAGCGCCCCCGCGCCGCTCGCGAACTGGGGCGATGCGTGGACCTCGCAACGCGGCATCGCCAAGCACCAGAACACGATGCAGTTCCTCACGACGCTGTACCTGTACGTCCGCGAGAGCGGCTCCGACTTTCAGGACCTGGTGCTACCGTCTATTGTCGATGCGACCAAACCAATGCTGTAAACGTCTCGACCGAACCGACTCCCAGTTGAGTGGCACCATTTGGGGAGCAGCAGATGAACAAGACAGGGACTGGAATTGAATTGCCTGTAGTTCTTGCCATCGGATTCATCTTTGCGACACCGCACATCTCTGCGTATCAGATTGAGTCGGCGGCAGACAATCGAGACGGCGAGGTCTTATAAGGCCCTATGAATTCCATCGCCTTGCATGCCAGTGTCTTGGGTGAGGCCCTCGCAGCGCGGGTCACGGCCAACAATCAGATCTCGGAAGTATTTCTTGTTGCATGTGGTGGCTCCTTGGTAGATCTCTACCCAGCCAAATTCTTTCTGGCGACCGAAGGCCGTCGATTGCGCGCCGATCTCTATACCGCCAACGAGTTCGTTCATGCGGTGCCGAAGGCGCTCGGAGATCGGTCCGTTGTTATTGTTTGCTCGCACGGCGGCAGTACCCCGGAGTCGGTAGAAGCAACGAAACTTGCCAAGGCACTGGGCTCGCTCACCGTCACTCTTACTCACAATGAATCGTCAGATATTGCCGCTTTCGCGGACCACAATGTCGTATACGAGTGGGGCGACGAGTCGAATGTCCAGAACAATCCGATAGCGATTACGCTTGGACTGAGTCTTGACATTTTGCAGCACGCGGAGGGTTACCCGCATTACCACGATTTACAAAGTGCCATGCAACAAATCGACGATGTTGTCGCCGCAGCGCGCAGCAAGGTTCGGGAGCGGGTCGAGGTATTTGCCAACAAATATCGGAACGAGAAGCTGTTCTATGTTCTGTCGAGCGGTGCAAGTTACGGACACGCCTATGGATTCGCGATCTGCTCGTTGATGGAAATGCAGTGGCTACATGCAAGCGCGATTCACTCTGGTGAATTTTTTCACGGGCCTTTCGAAATCACGGACAACCAAACGAATTTCATCGTGCTGTTGAACGAGGGCCGCACACGCCCACTTGATCAACGGGTCATCGCGTTCCTTCAACGTTACGCACGGAATTATGAAGTAATCGACGCCAGAGAGCTCGGTATCGGCGTGCTACCGGAGTCAGTCGTCGATTACTTCAATCCGATCTTGTTCTACAGTGTGATGAGTAATTACCGCGAAGCACTGGCAACGATTCGTCATCACCCGCTCGAAACGCGCCGTTATATGGGCAAAGTGCAATATTGATTTCGCTTACGGGGGCCGCAGCTTGAAGGTTATCGGTATCGGCGACAATGTGGTCGATGACTACGTGCACATTCGGACCATGTTTCCAGGCGGCAACGCGCTTAACTTTTCAGTGTACGCGTCAATGTTGGGCTGCGAGTCCGCCTATCTCGGCGTTTTCGGCAATGATGGTGCGGCAGCGCATCTGCAACGAACGCTCGCCGAAATAGGAGTGGATACTTCCCATTGCCGCTGTGCGGACGGCCCCAATGGCCGGGCCATTTTGAGCATGGAGGACGGCGAGAGAGTATTTATTTCTTCAAACCAGGGCGGCGTCAGCAAGTCCGTGCCGATGGAGTTTATTTTCGACGATCTCGACTATTTGCAGACATTCTCGATCATGCATACAAGCGCGTACAGCTACCTGGATGATCACCTTGGCCGCATGCAATCGCTGAATCCCCTGGTCAGCTACGACTTTTCAGATGACTTCGACGCCGAATACGCCTTGACCCTTTGCCGCTACGTCGACATCGGTTTTTTCTCGTGCGCCGAATGGACCGAAGAGGCGATCATCGATCTCCTCGGGAAAGCCGTAAGCCGCGGCTGTACCCTCGTGGTGGCCACGCGAGGTCCGCACGCAACCATACTGTTCGACGGCCAGTCGTGGTTTAGACAGATTCCCCACCCTGTGACACCAACAGACACGCTTGGTGCAGGAGATGCTTTCATCACCGGATTTCTGGTTTCCTATGTCGGGAGCAAAGGCGACACCAGCGCGCGGCCGGCCTTGTTGATTGAAAGCTCTCTCGAGAGAGCGGCTTTGTTCGCTGCAGAAATTTGCCAGGCTCAGGGTGCTTTTGGGCACGGGCTACGCTATTGAAGCGTGAATTCAAGACAAGTCGGAAGGCGAGCAAGTGACAGTGCAAGGAAGAAGACTGACGTACGAGCTTCCCCACACGTACGTGCTCTTGTTTGTCGTGATCATACTCATCGCCGCCCTGACGTGGATCGTGCCGAGCGGCGTATTCGAGCGGGAGGAGTTGACGACGGAAGGCGGCAACGTTGTGACCACTGTCGTCCCGGGGACATTCCGGCCGATCGACAAGGTTACAGACGGTCGCGATTTAAGACAGGGGCCTTTCGACGTTCTCAGTGCACCCGCCAAGGGCATCGTTCACGCAGCGGACGTCATCGCCTTTGTGCTGCTCTTGGGTGGTGTTTTCGGCATTATCACGCGAACCGGCGCGCTTGACCGAGCGCTTCGCGTCCTTGCTACAGCGCTTTCGGAAAGGGGCATATTCGTCATACCGATACTGATCACGCTGCTGAGTCTCGGCGGATCTACCTTCGGCATGAGCGAGGAGGCACTCGCCTTGTATCCGATCGTTATTTCACTGATGTTCATCCTGCGTTTCGACTCGATGACGGCAGTCTTGATATTGTTTCTTGGCACACAGGTCGGATATATCGGTGCCACCATTAATCCGTTTTCGGTGTTGCTCGCACAGGCGATCGCTGGCATACACGGTAATCCGCAACTTTGGCTTCGTACAATCGCTTGGGTCATCTTCACTCTATTGGCGATTGGTTTCACAATGTGGTACGCCCACAAAGTCCGGACAAATCCTGAGTTTTCGCCTGTCTTTAGCTCTGACAAGGAACTAAAGCTGACTGTCGCAAGTTCGCAGGAACATCACCGAAGCTTTTCCGTTTCCGATCGCATCATCGTGGCGACCTTCATCGTCACTCTGGCGACGATCAGTTGGGGCCTGCTGGCGCACGGCTGGTACTTGACTGAGATAGGTGCGGCCTTCCTGGCGTCTGGGCTGATTTCTGGTGCGGTTGCGAAAATGGGGCCCAGCGAGATCGCCGAACACTTCGTCGACGGATGTCAGGATTTCATCTATGCAGCGTTCATCATCGGGCTGGCCCGCGGAATCCTGATCGTAGCCGAACAGGGAATGATCATCGATCCGATTCTAAATAGCCTAAGTGGATTCCTGAGCAGCATTCCAACCTACGCATTCACAACCCTTAATCTACTAGCGCACAATATTGTTACGTTCTTCGTTCCGTCATCGTCTGGACATGCGGCGTTGACGATGCCGGTTATCGCGCCACTCGGAGACCTCGTCGGCGTCAATCGAGACTCCCTTGTCCTCGCGTACCAGTTCGGCAATGGACTGACGAATCTCATTTCACCGACAAACGGACTTCTGCTCGCCGGACTCTCAATCGCAAGAATCCGTTTCAGCCAGTGGTTCAAGGTCATATTTCCTTTTTTTCTCATAGCCTGGCCGCTTGCAGCGTTTCTTGCTTGGGTCTCTGCGTACGTATGACACGTGCACCAAGCTGCTCGGCTGAGCTATCCGACTAAGGAGTAATAGGTCATTCCGGCCCGCCACGAGCGCATGCATCTCACGCTCAAAAAGGAAGCCATCAAGCCCGCCTCGTTCAACTTCCTCCAGCAACAGGAACGCTTCGACCACTTCGTCGAGGTTTACAACTCGCAGCGCCCGCATTAGGCGCTCAACGGCACCTACCCCGCCGATCTCTTTACACCTTCAGCACGCGCCTATCAGCCGCCGCCGGAGCCCGAGTACCCCTATCACGATAAACCCGTGCGCATGACCCGCTGTGGGCGCATCTGCTTCGGACGGCGAAAGATCAACCTGAGTAAGGTCTTCGCCGGCCAAATCGTCGGCATTCGCGAGATCGATGACCAGATCTGGCTGGTCAGCTTCCTCGACTATGATCCAGGCTTCTTTGATCGGGATGAAGTGCGGGTCGAACCCGCACCCAATCCCTTCGTTCCGGAGCAGGTGTAAACCATGTCTCCGGAATAATCCGTTACCCATGTGACCGGAATAGACCGAATGGGGATGGTGGCCAGGGGCGGAATCGAACCACCGACACGCGGATTTTCAGTCGCGGAGTTTGCTACCAGGCAATCGGCCGTCCTCGCTGGTCAAGGAATTCTCCCGAAGACGCGGGTGTCAGCTTGTCAAGCAGTGTCACGATCCGTTTCGCCGCCGT
>JBGTLM010000260.1:0-2556 GCA_041744135.1 Pyrinomonadaceae bacterium | reverse complement strand
GTTCGGCCGCGCTCCCTCGCCACCGATGACAATCGAGTACAGGCGATCAACGATCGGAGAGGACATCTTTTCCCAGTTGTGCGGCAGATGCTCGCGAACCCGTGCCAGATAAGCAGGGTTATTTGACCGGATACCAATCCGCACACCATAGCTCTTGAGAGAGAAACCGGCCGCCCAATCCAGGCGGTCAACTTTCTCCATTCAAGTAGAGGTAAACTTTAGACGTGGTAAAGCAGCTGATGCCACGCGGGAATTATCCTCGCACTAAAAGGTCTGTTCAAATCTGATTTTTATATTCACGTTTTTACTTCAGAGCCTCAAGCGAGAAGCTATCAAGTACAGAGAGCCAAAGATCGGACACGGTGACGTATACAGCTTTCTCGCTGCAAGCTGAAGGTAACCGCGTGGGTTGAGGGCTCTGTAGAGAAATCGCAACTGAACACCTGCCAGTCGTTAACGTTCTGCTGCACTGGAGTCGCGTGCCCGAGGCGTTTCCCTTCGCCCGTTTCCGCAGTCACGATCACCATGGGCAAGCCACCCGTGCCGATCTCCTTCGTTTTGGCTGCAAAGCTGACGCGATAGCGTGTCGACGGCTCAACGATAGTCTCCTCGGTGGTCATTTGATCGAGTGGAGGGTTGACGCTCATGAGTTTATGCCTCATTCAGCGATTCAACTCCGCAATTTCGTCTAGTCGCTTTCAAATCCGAAATCGTAACAATCGGCACGCCTGCGGAGCCTCTAGCCGTCTGTTCAGGGGAGAGCCGTAACCTCTCTTTGACATCCTCCCTTACTGAAGCTCGTAGTCAGGATCACCAAGAAGTTCCTCAAGCTTTTGCTCAACGGCATAGCTAATCCACATCTTAAGCTCATCGATAGTCAGCTCTTCGACTCTCATGCGTCCTCCACAGCTTCAGCAGTTTGGTATCTTTGAAATTTCCGGGTCTCCAAACCGAAATCCGAAATTCTTATCCCAAGTGTCGCCTGGTCCATTCGTTCAACACATAGAGACTCCACGGTCGTGACCAGCTCGTATGTCCTGCCAGATAACTCTGCCAAACACCAGCGGCCTTTTTCGGATTGATTGTCTCACGCAAAGCCGGCGCCAGCTCAGAGAGTCCTTTGTCGATGTCTTGTCGTAACGGGCCGCCCAACCAACTCTCCCAGGGTAAAGTGAATCCTCGTTTTTCCTGGTTGACGACCTCCGCAGGTAGAAGATCTTCCAGTGCCGATACCAGCAAGGCTTTAGGCGTTCCTTTGCGGAGTTTCGTCGCTTCGGAAAGCTGAATCACATATTCGACCAGCGTATGATCGAGAAACGGCACTCTCACTTCCAGCGAGTGGGCCATACTCGTTGAATCAGTGTCCCGCAGTAGGGTGCTCACCAGATAAGACCGGGCTTCCATGCAGGAAACTGCCGTAAAACCATCCAGGTTGCTCGACTGCCCCGCAGCTTCCGCAAGCCAATTCCACCAGAGGTGATCGCTCCCAGCGCTCTGCGGACCTTTCATTAGCTCGCCAACCTGCGGAGGTGTGAACAACGCTCGACCGAAGAAATAAGGATGTGGGAGAGCTTCAGGCTCATTCCAGAGCGCGGCGATCTTTCGCGCAGCGTCGCCGTGAGTCGTGCCCTCGCCTGCTCCTGCCACGGCCGCAGCCATAGCGGAACGTAACGCTCCTGGCACTCGACTGCCGATTGACGCGATGCGCTGATACTGTGGCGTCCTGCGAAATGTGTTGTAGCCGCCAAAGACCTCGTCACCCCCAAGTCCGGACAGCGCAACTTTCAGTCCCGCCTGTCTCGCCCCCCAAGACACGAAATAGGTATTAATGCCATCAATGCTTGGCTGATCGAGCGCGCCCACCGCTTCGCTCAATCGCGTGAGCATCTCGTCGCTGGTGAGCATTAACTCCTCGTGAGTAGTGCCAAACTTCTGTGCGGTTCGACGTGCTATGGCCGCTTCGCTGAACTCCTTTTCCGGAAATGCCACCGTGAACGTATGCACACCAGAGACTTCTTGACTTGCGAGCGCAGCCAACGACGTTGAGTCTATTCCACTGCTCAAGAATACTCCGACAGGGACGTCTGCAATCAGGTGCCGCCGCACGCTCTGTTCGAGCAAATCTCGCACTTGATGTGAGGCAGAGTCTGAATCAGACTTGCTCGGATGACCGCTACTCGCAACGTTCTCTGCGTCTCCGCGTCCCCGTGTCTCCCCTTCTCCGTGTCTCCCATTCTCCGACTTACCCATTCCGTTCCGGGCAATATTCCAATAGCTTCTTGGTTCTGTTAATCGGGTTCGAAGTCTTAATTGGATCGTCATAGTGTGCCCAGGGGGAAGGGACAAAACTCCTTCGACAAGCGTCATTGGTTCACTGACGGACCCGAACAATAGATAACTCCGAAGCGCCGACTGGGAAAGGCGGCGCGGCACTGCTCCACTGGCCAGCAAAGTGCGAACTTCCGATGCAAAGAGCAGCCGGTGTTCATCCTGGTAGTAATACAGCGGCTTGATACCAAAACGATCACGCGCCAGGAATAGTGTACCGCCCTCTTT
>JBGTLM010000259.1:0-6046 GCA_041744135.1 Pyrinomonadaceae bacterium | reverse complement strand
AGAACACGACTCGGCGCTTATAAAAACTGCCTCGACCTCATTGATGCCTACGCTGACTTCGCGCCTTGGTGGGAACGAGTGCTGCTCGTTGTCTATGCGGGCGTTGGACCGTGGCTGGCTCGATGCTTTGGCAGCAACATGAGGAATCTCTGGCAGCACGCTGATGCAATCGTGGGAGATCTCCTGGCTGCTTCTGAAATGTCGCCGAGTAAGATTGCAAAATCGCTGCGCAAGTACGTCAGATTGAAACACCAGGAGGACCACAATCTCTCACTTGAGAAAGCGCGAGTGAGTATCTACGATCAAGCGTTCTATCCACTGGTAACGCACTTTACACTGGCATTTCAGCCCTCGGCAGTTGCGCGCATGAGGTTTGTACGACGCATCGTCGAGTCTATGGCCTCTTCCAAGGCAATAGTGGCTGATCTTGGTTGCGGCTCAGGCGCGATGCTTTGTGAAGTCTTAAGAGTGAGACCAACCTGGACCGGTTACGGTCTAGACATCAGCGAAGCGGCGATCAACTATGCGCGTCGACTGGCCGCGCACAAAGGTGTTGCACCGCGCACGCAATTTCAAACTGGTTGTCTGATGAATCTGCCGTTCGCCAGTCGCTCCCTCGACGTTGTAATCGCTTCGGAAGTGGTTGAACACCTGCCTTATCCCGAACGCGTCTTCAAAGAATTATCAAGAGTGCTCGCGCCGGGTGGGCTGCTACTGGTCACGGTGCCCGCTGAAAGTTATACACCGGCCCACAAGCACGCTTTCAACAGCGCGGAGGATCTTTGCTGGTTAATCGAGCAGGCGGGTCTTGCGGTCTCAAGCGTCGAAACGAAATGGCACGTGAGTTATGGAGACGACCGAAAGCATATATTTGCCGTGGCCAAAGCCAGGCCTGAAAGCGTGCATGAAATAGAACGAGTCTATTCTTTCTCTTTGCCGCAGATCAGCTCGGCGGCGAGAAGCGGAATGCTTAGTTCGTGATGGCCTGTAATTGAATAGCCTCGCCCGGCGCCACCGGCGGTAGGTCGGCGCACAACGTTGGTCAGGGGACGATAAGACTGGATGAAATCGAAGTTGGCAGTCGTGATGTCAGTCAGTCTGTGACCCAGATTGCGGACTAGAGTTACGGCTTTTAAGAAGACTTCCGGCAAGACGACCGCGGAGCCCACATTAAGATAGACTCCGCCAGCGTTCATGCGACGCACGAGTTCCCCGAGCAAACAGAAATCCGTATGCGAGGTTGCCCCCAGAGCTGCTCCGTCAGCGCTGGGATGAAAATGAGCAATGTCGCCCCCTATCGTAATGTGAGCAGTAAAGGGTACGTGGCTATGGTAAGCCGCACAGAGCAGGGAGTAGTCGCGATGCCGGGGCTCAAGGGTCACCAAAGCGCGTCCCAGTGCTTCACCGAGACCAATACCATCTCGCATGCCTTCACGCGCCGCGCTGTTCAGCAATCGCCCGGTCTCATCAGCGCCGCCAAACGCGCCTTCGCCTAGCGTCGCGTCCACATCCTCCGAGGTGGAACCGACCAGAGCTATCTCCGCGTCGTGAACCAGCACTGAGCCATTGGCCGCGATGGCGGTGACGAAACCACGCCTCATGAGGTCTATGATCACGGGCGCCAGACCCACCTTTATTACGTGACCGCCCAGACCCCAAATGATCGGTTTGCCTAGTTGCTTCGCTCTGCGCATTTGCGCGGCAACGCTATGCAAGCTTTGAACGCCGAGAATATTTGGAAGACTGGCGAGGAAATCCTCGATTGAAGAGGTCTCGTCGATCGGACGAGCAAAGTCATTTAGACAGACTTTGCTCGGGCGTGAAGCAAGTGGGTAGGTGCTCACACTTTCCAGGTTAAGCGGGAGCAGAACATCGCCGTAGATCGACATTACTAACTATCCTATTTTGATCGAACGGTAGCTTGCGAGGGCCAGTATATCACGACCTTTCACGCGATTTTCTTCTCATCGCGACGCGAGACATCGCCGTTGCCATTGCGGGCCGCCCGTCCGTTTAGCAGAGGTCGCAGCGCGTGACCCGTGTGAGATCGGCGCGAACGCGCGACTTCCTCAGGAGTGCCGCTGGCCACTACTCGACCGCCATGTTCGCCACCTTCCGGTCCGAGATCGATGATGTGGTCCGCACTCTTGATTACGTCAAGATTGTGTTCAATCACCAACACGGAATTGCCGAGTGAAACGAGTCGCTGCAGCACGTCCAGGAGTTTGTGGACATCGGCAAAGTGAAGACCAGTGGTTGGTTCGTCGAGAATGTAGACTGTTCTGCCGGTTGCCCGTTTCGAGAGCTCCTTCGCCAGTTTGACGCGCTGTGCTTCGCCCCCGGATAGTGTGGTTGCGGATTGGCCCAGTTTGATGTAGCCGAGCCCTACGTCCAGGAGCGTCTGCAACTTCTGCTGAATCTGAGGAATATTCTCCAGAAGCGGCAACGCTTCATCGACCGTGGTGTCCAATAACTCCGCAATCGACTTGCCTTTGAATTTCACGGACAGGGTTTCTCGGTTGTAGCGAGCGCCCCGGCAAACGTCGCAGAGAACATATACATCAGGCAGGAAGTTCATCTCGATGCGTTTCATGCCATCGCCTTCGCAAGCTTCACAGCGGCCACCCTTGACGTTGAAAGAGAAGCGCCCCGGCTTGTAGCCGCGCTCACGCGACTCGGGCAGCATTGCGTAGAGTTCACGTAGCGGCGTGAACAACCCCGTGTAAGTCGCTGGGTTCGAACGTGGCGTGCGGCCAATCGGTGACTGGTCGATCTCAATTACTTTGTCAACATTGTCAAGGCCTTCAATCGCGCTGTAAGGGCCGGCCTCGATCAGAGAACCATACAGGTGACGGGCCAGAGCCGGATAGAGGATGTCGCCAACCAGCGTTGACTTACCCGAACCGGAAACCCCAGTGATGACGGTCAGCAAACCAAGTGGAAATGATACGTCAATCTCCTTCAGGTTGTTTGCGCGCGCGCCATGGATGGTAATGGACTTGCCGGTAGCCGTACGGCGTTGCTTCGGTACATCGATTTTCTTCAAACCTCTCATGTAGAGTCCGGTGATTGAATTCGGATTGTTAGCCACTTCTTCTGCAGTTCCGGATGCAACCAGTTCGCCACCATGAGCGCCTGCTCCAGGTCCCAGGTCAACGACGTAGTCGGCTCGTCGAATCGTCTCTTCGTCGTGTTCTACAACCAGTACTGTGTTGCCCAGGTCGCGAAGCGCGCACAAGGTCTCCAGTAGTTTCTGATTGTCGCGTGGATGAAGTCCGATAGAGGGTTCATCCAGAACGTAAAGCACGCCTCGGAGTTGTGATCCAATCTGCGTCGCCAGGCGGATGCGCTGACCCTCGCCACCGGAAAGCGTTGACGAGACTCGATCAAGAGTGATATAGCCGAGCCCAACAGTTAGCAGGAATCGAAGCCGGTTGACTATCTCTCTAAGTATCGGGCCGGCAATTTTTTCCTCGCGCGGATTCAGTTTTATCTCGGCAAAAACGGCAGTCGCGTCTTCGATCGGCAAGGTCGTATAGTCGGCAATGCCTCGCCCGCCTAAACGCACGGCCAGCGAGTCCGCACGCAAGCGCCTTCCTTTGCAGTCCGGGCAGGTTCCCGGGGAAACAAGTTCTTCGAGCGCTACGCCGACTAACTCAGAGGGCGCCTCGTTGAGACGCTCACGCAGCCAATGCAAGGCACCTTTCCAGCGGCTCTCATAAGAATAAGCACCCTGGCGGAAGTGCAATTGGCCGCTAACTCCTTCAAAGAAGCCTTGGCGAACTTCGCGCGACAACTCGTTGAAAGGGGTCTTCGCATTCCCTTTGAAGTGACTGATGACCGCCAACAGCGCGCTCTTTAGATAGGCAGAACCCTGGCGGTCCGCTGAACCCATGAAGGCCAGTTTGTCAGCAGGGGTGTTCGTATCGGCAATGAGCTTGGCGGGATCGACTTCGAAAACTGAGCCCAGGCCGTGACATCGTTTACAGGCGCCGTAGGCGGAGTTGAATGAGAAAGACCGCGGCTCGAGCGGTGGGACATTGATACCGCAATTGACACAGGCCATCCGTTCTGAATAAAGCTTCTCTTCGCCATCGACAACCGACACCAGCACCGCTCCGCCCGTAAGCTTTAGAGCTGTGCGAACGGATTCTGAGAGTCGCTCGTTGATTCCAGGTTTGATTAACAAACGATCGACGACTGCTTCAATGGTGTGGTTGCGCCGCTTATCGAGTTTGATCTCTTCGTCCAGGGAAAGCAGTTCATTATCCACGCGCGCTCTCAGAAAACCGTCCTTTGCGAGTTTCTCGATCTCCTTTTTGAACTCACCTTTACGTCCTCTAACTATAGGGGCCAGGATCATAACGCGTTCGCCTGCAGGCAGGGAGAGGACGCTTTGCACGATCTGCTCCACACTCTGCCGAGTGATTGCAGCTCCACATACCTGACAATGCGGCTGACCGATCGAAGAGAAGAGCAAACGCATGTAGTCATAAATCTCGGTTACCGTGCCCACTGTAGAGCGAGGACTGCGGGAAACGGTCTTCTGCTCGATTGAAATAGCCGGTGAGAGGCCATCCACCGAATCGACATCTGGTTTCTCGAGTTGGTCCAGGAACTGCCGCGCGTAAGCCGACAGCGACTCAACGTAGCGACGTTGTCCCTCAGCATAGATGGTGTCGAAAGCGAGGGATGACTTGCCGGAACCGGAGAGACCGGTCACAACTGTGAAGCGATCGCGAGGTATTTCTACGTTAATGTTTTTGAGGTTATGCTGGCGAGCGCCTCTTACAGTTATGCGGTCGATTGCCATGGTACTTTAACCGAGCACGCCACTACAGATATGAATATCACCTGGCGGAGAAACCATAATTCTAGCGAGCACAAACTAATTGAGCAAGTTGCGGATTGGCTGTCTTGACACTGTTTCCTAGCGAGTCATACACTGCGAGCAATCGCGCCCACGAACAAATCCTGGTTGCTTTTCCTTAGGGCAGGTATGAGTTTGAATCTTCCAAACGCCTTAACACTGCTGCGAATTTTCGTTGTCCCGCTGCTGGTTGTGGTTCTCCTGACACCGTTTTCAGAGAACTGGTTTGGGGTACCTCGGCATGTATTAGGCGTCACGCTTTTCTTGGGCGCCGCTCTTACTGACTTTTTGGACGGGCACTTCGCGCGCAGCCGGAACCAGGTAACGCGTCTGGGCCAGTTGCTCGATCCGATTGCTGACAAGCTGCTCATCTCCGCCGCCCTAATCTCCCTCGTTGAGAATCAGCTGGCTCCAGCGTGGGCCGTGGTGATCATCATCGGACGTGAGTTTGCAGTTACCGGTCTTCGCTCAATCGCCGCAGCGGATGGCGTAGTCATAGCAGCCTCAAAGATGGGTAAGTTTAAAATGTTGGCGCAGGTTGTGACCGTTGCGCTGCTAATCGCCTCCAGCGTTTCTGGAAAGCCTCCTGTGGCAAACTTTGGCAGGCCTTTCCCGGCAATCGAGTTCTGGTCGGTGCCGGAATTGCGGACGGCGTTACTGCACCTTTTCGGCGAAGGCCCGACAACGGGTAACGACTGGCAGGTGTTGATCTACAC
This sequence comes from Pyrinomonadaceae bacterium, assembly GCA_041744135.1. Taxonomy (GTDB): domain Bacteria; phylum Acidobacteriota; class Blastocatellia; order Pyrinomonadales; family Pyrinomonadaceae; genus PSRF01. The sequence continues at coordinate 460 of JBGTLM010000259.1, read as the reverse complement.
CACCGGGCGGGCCCTGCTGTGGCTGGTAGTAATCTCAGCGTGCCTGTCGATGTATGGATACTTCCGTTCGTTTTACGCCTCGGTTCTTGCATCTCGATCTGAGAGACGTAAAGCCGAGAGCGCGAGGATTGCCACGGTGCCGGACTAGCCGATGAAAGCCCGGCCGGATTTTGACAACTGATTAATAAAGGTTTTAGCTGAATCTGGCGTGAATTCCAGTATGGAACTATGCCTCACTTTGTCCGGTCGCGTGCTGACTCACTAAACGCGCGGGACAACAGTTATGTCCAACTCTACCTGTGACTTGCGTTTTCGTCTCCCTGTTGGTAGTATCCGCCTTTTGTCGGAATGCGCTATTGCAATCTATAGCGGGCCGGCGTAGCTCAGTTGGTAGAGCATCTGATTTGTAATCAGAGGGTCGGGGGTTCAAGTCCCTTCGCCGGCTCCATTAGGCACTTGA
>JBGTLM010000258.1:0-12339 GCA_041744135.1 Pyrinomonadaceae bacterium | reverse complement strand
GCACCGACACCGAAGTACTTTCGAAGCAAAACGTTAATCTCACCCACCTGAGCAAGCATCGGTCGTCATGTTGAAAACTGGGCCTTATCTGAAGCGGGCGTCAACTCAAGCCCTCGCGCGTCCGACTACGGTGATCCAGTCCACGATCTCCTTTGCCGGTCGGTATCCAATGACAAGTTCCTGCAAGACTTCACGCACCTCCTGAACCTCGTTTCCCTGCGTTGCCTTTTCCAGCTGCGTAAGCCACGGACGCAGATCGCTCCACGTCCTGTAGCTCTCGCGCGCTTTCAAGATACGGGGGTGAGGCGTGGGCGATGGATCGTCGCCGATCAGAAGTTCCTCGTAGAGCTTCTCACCCGGCCGCAAACCGGTGATCTCAATCTCGACATCGCCGTCGGGATTACTCTCATCTCGGACCGTGTGACCCGAAAGTTTAATCATACGTCGAGCCAGTTCGTTGATCCGCACGGGCTCGCCCATGTCGAGCACGAAAACCTCGCCGCCCTGCCCCATCGCACCGGCCTGCAACACCAATTGAGCCGCCTCGGGAATTGTCATGAAGTAACGTGTCACGTCGGGGTGTGTCAACGTGATCGGGCCTCCGGCCTCTATTTGTCTGCGAAACAAAGGAACGACACTCCCACTTGAACCGAGCACATTTCCGAAGCGCACCATTGCAAAGCGCGTACGGTTGCGCACGAGCCCGGCAACAGGTCTTTCATCGTCGTAACGAACCATAACTTCTACCGCCAGCGCCTGCAGAATCAACTCGGCGATGCGCTTGCTCGCACCCATGACGTTCGTGGGACGGACAGCCTTGTCGGTAGAAATGAGAACGAAACTCGCTGCCCCATTTTCCATTGCCGCGCGTGCCACGTTTAACGTACCCAGTACGTTATTGGCCGCTCCTTCGCAAGGGTTGTGTTCCACCATAGGCACATGCTTATATGCAGCGGCGTGATAAACCGTGTTCGGCTCGTACGCCCGGCAGATGTCCGAGATACGCCTGTAATCCCGCACGTTGGCAAGCAACGGCACAAGTTCCGGGACGACACAACCGTTCGAAGATCGCTCCGAGAGAATCGCCTGAAGCTCCTGATGTATCGAGTACAAGCCGAATTCATTGTGATCAATAAGCAACAGCTTGGAGGGTTGCTCTGCAAGTATCTGGCGACAAAGCTCAGCGCCGATGCTGCCAGCCGCACCCGTCACCAAGACAACTTTGCCCGCAAGATCCCGCGCCAGTAAGACCGAATTGGGCGGCACCGGATCTCGCCCAAGCAAATCCTCCACGTCCAGCTCGCGGAAGTCCGAGATCGAAACGCGACCCGAAGCCAGGTCAGCCATGCCCGGCAGTGTGCGGATATGGACAGGCACGGATCTAAGCTCCTCGATGATCCGATGCCTCCGCTGACGCGAGGCCGACGGCAATGCAAGCAGGATGTCAGACACGTCATGACGTTCCACCGTACCCGCAATGTCATCCGGGGCGAAGACGGGCACGCCGTTAATGTGACGACCGATCTTGGCCGGGTCATCATCGATGAAGCCGAGGAGATCAAACTCGCCGGCGCTCGCAACGGCAGCGGCAGTCTGGGCACCCGCTGAACCAGCGCCGTAAATTAACAGCCGCAGACGCAAGTCGCGTTGCGTGCCGCGATTCAGCCAGAAACGCGCCCATGCGCGAGAATTGCTGATGAGCATCAAGAACAAAACCGGCTGCAAAACCCCGACTGACCGGGGCACTCCAGCGGGGAAAGTGACGAAGATCAGAGCAAGGAGCAGCGATCCATAGATCGCTGCCGCCTTCAGCATCGTCTGCATCGTTGCCAAGCCCGTGTACCGGAAAATGGCGCGGTACAGGCCAAAGCGTATAAATATTGGCAAGAAAAGGAGCGGCGAAGCAACGTAGACCCACAACTGCTGCCAAGTGGGCAAGTGCCAGACTTCAAGACGAAGCGTGAACGCCAACCACATTGCAAGCCATGCTGCTAGCACATCGAAAGCGATGACTGCAGCCTGCTTTCCACGGCGGGGTAAACCGAGGAGTCTGCTAGCGAGAGCTGCTGTGACTGAAGATCTGGTCATGCCTACCGACGGCCTCACTACGTAACTTGACTGCGAGTGCCTGATCCGCTCAGTCGTAGAGGCGGCGCAGCTCCAGGCAATGATATACGCGCACCCACGGGTCCAAGCGCTCCGGCCAATAGCCTTGTCAGCGCCTCAGTGCGAGACGCCCTCCCTTCGGAAAACTTTCCAAACAGTCAAGAAGAGAATCTCAAGATCGAAGAGTACTGATTGCCTGGCGAGATACTCCGCGTCAAGGGCAACCTTGGCCGAAATGGGAATCTCGTCGCGTCCATTAATTTGGGCCCACCCGGTGATCCCCGGTCGTAATCTGTGTACACCAGCCGCCATACGCGCTTCAACGAGATCGTCCTGATTGAAGAGCGCTGGCCGCGGACCGACCAGGCTCATGTCACCCACGAGGACGCTCCAAAGTTGTGGCAATTCATCCAAGCTGAACCTGCGCAGGATCGCGCCCATAGGGGTGACATGTTCAGCGGGATTCGTTAGCAGGTGTGTTGCAACAGGCGGAGTACCGGTGCGCATTGACCGGAACTTAGGCATCCGAAAGTTTCTATTGTGCTGGCCAATCCGCTCCGACCAGTAGATGACCGGGCCTTGAGATGTGGCTCGCACAAGCAACGCAATTAGCGCGCATGGTGCGAGCGCGAGGACGCTCAAGATTGATACCAGGACCAGATCCACGAAGCGCTTCATCCCGCTGCTGGCTCACGCGAAATCCTTCCTTCGCCGGCCATGCCGGGCCCGATCACTTGCGGGGCACCTGGGCTCGTGAAACCGCCCAACAGACGCTGCACCACGCGGAGTATTTCGTTTTTCAGTGCGCCTTTGAACGGGTGCTGCTGCACCTTCCACGACTTAAGCGCCTTCATCGAGGAAAGCCAACAACTTCTTGGCGTGCGATAAAGTCGTTCGCCGCTTCTTGCAGTGCGTCTTGCAACCGGACTGGCGGCACCCATTGCAGTGAGTGGCAGGTCTCCGAGATATCAACCTGGAGCGAGCCGCAAAGTTGCCTTGCAAGCTCTGCCTTGCCCACGAGTCTTGCCGCTCCGAAAACTATTGACTGCGGTACCGGAAAGAGCCGCACCGGTCTGCCTAGCGCCGCCCCTATGCGCCTGAACAACTGCGCTGTTGAAACGTCCTCCCCATCGCTGACCAGAAATGCCCTGTTCCCTGCGGCCGGATGCAAAGCGACAACAGAAATCAGGTCAACTAGATTGCTGAGGGCAACCAAGCTTCTCCGGTTGTGAACGGCACCGAGGGGCAAAGGCACTCCTCGACAAAGCAATCGCATCATTCGCTCGAAGTTCCCGATTACACCGGGACCGTACACCAGCGGTGGGCGAACGGTAGCCACCTCCATACCCGTCTCTGCAGCGATCGCTTTCAGGCCTGTCTCCGCTTCGTACTTTGATAACGCATAGTCAGAGTGGGGTGCAGGCACGTCGTCCGCCCTAAACGGTGTACCGAAAGTTTGGGCACCATTCACCCCGATTGAACTGATGAAGACAAACCGCCTAACCCCGGCGTCGGCCGCCTGGCGCGCGAGGTTGATGGTCCCGGCCGCGTTCACACGACGAAACTCGCTTAGCGGATCTGCTGCGGTCTCATGCATCACGTGGACGCGAGCTGCACAATGCACGACTACATCAACACCGTCGACGACCCGACTCCAATCGGTATCGGGACCAAGCTGGAGCCCGATTGTCGCCTCCCCCAGCAATGATGAACTCTCGACCGCGCGGTGATAGCAAGTGCGCAGCGCCCACCCGTCCTTCAAGGCCCGACCTGATACAGCTCGCCCGATGAAGCCCCCGGCACCAGTAACCATAAGCGTCCGGCCGCTGCTCACGACGGGCGACGGAGAAACTGTTGGCACCGCGCGAGAGCTTTGCCAGAAAAGAAGGGAAGCAACGACGGCCGCATGTTGTGCATGGTCATTGCTCTCCAGATCTCGCGGTTCTGAAGAATCACATTCGACATGCTGTGGTTGGACGCCCCGCCCGTCCGCATCTTGACGATGACCTCCGGGACATAAACAGTATTTGTTCGATGTACTTCAAGGAAGCGCGCCATCAACTCCATATCTGCGGCGATCTGAAAGTCCAAATTGAAGCCGCCGTAGCGTTCGTACAAGGACCGGCGGAGGTACAAAGTGGGGTGAGGGGGACACCATCCTTGGCGGAAAAGCCCTGGCCGGAAGGGCGATGAACGCCAGTACCGGACAATGACTTCGGGATGGTCTCGCTTTACATAGCAAAGGTCGCCATAGCAACCATCGACTGATGAATTCGCGAACACCGAAGCGACACGGGCGAGCGTCCCGCTTGAAGCATAGAAGTCGTCGGAGTTCAGGAACCCGATTGCCTCGCCACTTGCCAGCCGTAGTCCCTTGTTCATTGCGTGATATAGACCCTCATCCGGCTCGGAGACGATTAGTCTCCATGGCTTTGCATGGTCATTGAGGATCTGAAGCGTCCTGTCTCGCGATGCGCCGTCGACGACGATGTGTTCGATCTCGACGCCGCTTTGGGCGTCAACCGAAGCTAAGGTGTCTGCAATGGTTTCCGCGCTGTTAAAGCAAACTGTTATTAACGAGATCTTCATACTCACAGACGTTACGGAGTCAGCTCCTCTGCGCGGCCCGCGCTTCGCGGGTACGTAAAGCAACCGGCGCGGGCTTACGGCCCCGCGTCAATATCACCAAAGCTACGAACCAAAACAAGGTAACGGCCGAGTTAGCAAAGCCCAATGGAGGCGACACGAAGCTGATGAGGACTGAATACATCCAGAATGCGTAGAACACCAAAGCAGGCGTCGACCATTCACTTCGAACCCAGCGATGAGACCGGCCAGCGACCCAGCCCCAAACAAAGCAAGCGGCAAGAGCACCCGGCCAACCGAAGTCGATTACCAGAGCGCCCCACGCACTGGTGAAGAACCCGTAGACGTTTGCTTCGAGCAGAAGAGCGTTTCCACTTCCAAGTAGCACAGCGCCCGCAGGAAACAAGCGCAGCAAGGCAGCGACAATGTCAACTTGGTAGCCGCCAAGCATCACCGGTATGTCGGTCATTGCCAGGATCCGCTCAATGACGGAAAGAGACTGCGTGAAATAGAAAACGCTGCTCATGATGACTTGAACTAACGCCGGCTCTTGCAAAGTTGCCGCAAGGTCTGTCAATGACTGTGTGGGAGTCACCTCCCAATTGAGCTCGGCGTGTTGCAAGAATTCTTCAATTCCCAAATCGCTCATGCTTGCCCGGACCTTCCAGATGACAGCCGAGTACACAACGAAGAGCAATCCAAGCCCACCAAACATCGCAGCAAGCAAAGGAGAACGAGGGAACGGCCGTAAACCGGCGCATCGCCTTAAGTAAAGACAGACTGCGATCAGGAGAAACGTTACGAAGATGGTCCCGCGTCCACCCGCGGCAACGCTATGCAGAAACAACGAAAGTATGTAGACGACGGCCAAAGTGCGCACCGTCCGCTGTTGAGACTCATAAGTCAGAAGTACCGCAACGACACCGACCAAACCCGCTGGATAGCAGAGAAACGCCATTCCGCTCAGAATCCCAGAGGCGTGCTGCCCTGCCTCGAGTAAGGCTAGCGCTCGCTCGGCGCGCAATTCAGCTGCTCCCAGCAGCCCTACCAACTCAAGGGCTGCAACCTTGTCATATAAGTGCAGAAAGGCGCCGACTATCCCAATGATGAGAAATGTCCGTGCTGTCGTCTGCGGATCAGTCAACGGCGGGCGCCCGTCGCAGTCACGTCTCGCCGGACTACCAATACCGCCACAGGCCGCGGCAAAGCCAAATAGCAGCACCATGGAAACAACGAACACAAGTCCGTGCGTGCTGACGGGCGGGGCCTGCTCAATCGGCGCTAAGAAGTACGCGAGATACAACATTAACCAGTAACCAGCCATGAACATGGCGGGATGGATCGGCGACCGGACGGGATGGCTCGACACAAGCTATGGCGCGACTTCTCTCGGAGTAGGAGACTAGGAACGATGCAGGTGCCGCTAAATCGAGTGCAGGTCGAGCACTCCCCTTAGCGACTCGCGCTCCGCCAAGATGGCTTCTTCGAATCGGCTCTGAAGCGCGATCGGAACGGCAATGATCTGACTGAAGTGATCGTACGGTACCTCGTCAGGGCTCTTGAAGCGGTGGACGGAGATTGTTCCACCAAAAAGCGCTGCACGAACGAGTCCCAACCAGCTGTTGGTTAAAGCGCCGCTCCGATCAACAAAATCTAGACGAGCGAAGTAGAAGATATGCTCTGGAAACAATGCACAGCATTGTTCAGCGGCTACGCGGGACCAGGCTTCGAACCCGACAATCACGCTCGGCGAACTCCGCAATGAGGAACCGCCCTCTAGCACCTGCACTTCAAATCCTTCGACATCCACCTTGATGTATATAGATTGGTCTCCCATCGGCTCAAGCAGCAGGTCCAAGGTTGTCGCCGGACACTCAAAGGAGACCGCGGTACCGTCCGCATCTTGTTTTGCGTTGTCGATGCGCGCCAGGCCCGAACTCTCGTTGGGAACGACGAGCGTGACGGCTTTCCGTTGATCGGACTCGACTACGGCGAAATGATGAATTTCAACCTTTGGTTCGTCGGCAAACAGCCGCCGCAGGAACGAAATCGCGTTTGGGTTCGCGTCCACCAGAGTGAGTTTCTCAAAGTAGGGCAGCACCTTGAGGGCGATATGGCCATAATTGGCCCCGATGTCCACGAACCTCCGGCATAGACCATGTTTGGCAATAGCGCGGAACAGAAAGATGTTCTCCGGCTCCCGAACGCAATCAGCTTCGAAATAGGCTTGTTCGAGATCCCTTCTGTCAATGCTTAGCCACTTACCCAGTCGCTCCACTTTCGCGTTATTTCTTGCGGCGAAACGTCGCCGAGGCAGGCGCATCGACGCGCGAGCCAGCAAGTATTTGCGCACTCCGGACGTCGGAAGGGAAAGGAATTCGGACACGCTCATCCTTCCGCTGCTCTGGCGAAATCCGGCTTACAACTGAAGGGGCCGACCGCAAGCTCGCCGAGATGACCTTCGGCGTCGAGTTGGTTCAGGCGGCGACCGAGCGACTTGGCGAGTGCCCCTGCGGACACGGAAGGTGCTGTCCCATCGAAACCTTTGAAGGAAAAGAAATCCCCGTCGAAACTTCCCATCAGCAGGTTTCGAACGATACGTCGCTGGCGTTCCGCCAGATCAACTTCAGAACTCGCGGCTAGCGTTCGCTGCGGCAGTCTAGAGATGTCGTCTTGACTCCGGAAGACAATAAAGTCTTCTTCGTTAGAGTAATAGGAGTCGGTGACGACAGACTTGAGTCCATAGAGCGCTGCTTGCATCCCGAGGGTACCCGTACAAGTGAAGTTGCTACCCACCAGACCAAGCAACTCGTTCCCGCTCACTTCATACGGAACGATGATCACGTTAGGCAAATGTCTGAGGCGCTCAATCAGCCGGACCTGGCGGAAGCCAAACTGCAGCGGGTGATCCTTCACCAGCACGAGGAAACCGGCTTTCGAATATGCACTTGCAGCTTGAATCACGAGCCGTTCGTTGTCGATCAGCTCCAGGTTTTCGATCCAGTAATCAATCGAAGCCTCGGGAAACAGCTGGAGGCCGAACAGCACACGCATAGCCACTGGCGTGCTTGCTAGCTTCGTTCTCCAGTTGCGTTCGCAGTAGTCGATGATTCGCATATCGGCGAGTCGGCTTTTGTGTCCTAAGGTCGGCTGCGCATCGAGATAGTGCAGATTCAATGGGTCGCGCTTGAGCCAAGAAATCAGTCTGAACGCAACCGCCCGCGCCCGAAAGTAGCCGTAGATCCGCAGGTACTTCCACTGGTTATAGGTTGACTGGCCTTGGACGTATGAAGGCGTGAACGTGGGAACGGCGAGTTCTTTGCGCCGACGCTCGACATCGTCTTCGTTGGGTGACTCTGCGGCGCGAATCAAGCGACCGCGTTGCAGAAGCATCGACATCCCCGGCAACACGCTAGCCGTCAATTCGATGTGAGGTACACCGCGTGCCCGCGACAGGCGCTCCAAAACGTCCTTTACATATCGGTCGATGGGAAAACTGAGAACCAGGTCCGGTCTCACCTTGTCGAGCGCCCGATCAAGTGCAAACGCCATGGCGTGGACCATCATTCGCGCCAAGTCAGGATGCTGCCAACGCAACGTGCGACAACGCGCAACGACATCCACCGTCTGCTCGTCCGACAGCAGCGGTGATGTGACTGTCGAACGCTTGCGAAGTCGCCCTAGTTCGGAATAAAAATCAGCGACGACCGAGATATCCCCTCTCCCAGCAAGATCTGTCACGACAGCGCCGTACTGCCACCCAATGTTGCGTCCAAGAAATGTCCACCAATCGACTGTTCGATGGATGGCGAAGATCATCACCTTCTTAGGATTGCCGGGACGCATGATTTAAAACGAAGTACGTGGCGACTAGGTAAAGCGCTGCTCCACAGGCGAATGAAGCAACCGCGCCGCCGATACCGAAAATGAAGCAAAGGATCAGATTTACGACGAGGGTCGGAAGGGCCGCCAGCAAGAATCCTCGCAGCACATCTGCCTCGCGGTGCGCGGCGTTCATCAGAAGTGCGTTGTAGTCCGCACAAATCCGAAGCGTAAACGCGACCAGCAAGGTCGCAAGGAAGGAGGGTGCAAGACCTGCATCGCTAAACACGCGCCCCCACAACAAAGTCACGCCGGACAGCACGACCAGAGCGACGGCGCTGAGCGTCAACACCCGCCTTCGCTCGGTGCTGACGATAGATCGAGCAGCCGCCGGCACCGCACCTCTGGCCGCGGCGTAGACACTGGGTAGGATGCGGTTATAGGACACGATCGTGACGGCCGAGTAGAAGAACGACACTAGCATCACGTGCCGGAAGTAGACGCCACCTTGTTCTAGGGGCAACAGCGCGCCAACCACAAAGCGGTCCAATTGAAGTGAGCCCAGGGCAAAGGCACCGAGCTTGAAGTGCGTTAACGAGCTCTGATACTGCTGCTTTAAACCGAGAGGCTGATCCTCTCTTCCTCGCGGGTCGGTGGATCGTTCTATGCGCTTGGCGACTAGAGTAGTAGCGAACAGCGCGATCGCCGACACCGCTGCCCACATCCAGCTAACCTGCTCCATCGTTGGCGCTTCGTTCGCGAGCGCCACCCAGAGTGCAAAACCGAAACAAAGCGCAAGATTTTTAATCAGGGCCGGGAGCACGGAAACCCGATAACGTTCGACCACTAGGCCGAGCCGGTAGAGTTCTTGCGACAAGTGCTCGGAGACCGCCACAACGAGGTAAAGAATCGCCACGGTCACAGAAAGCTCGACCCATGCCACAAGCAATACCGTCATGATCGGCAAGAGAAAAACGTGGTTGAGCGCGAAAAAGCGCACTGCGGCACGCAACAATGTGCGGATTTCGTCGGCAGTGCGTCCAAGCAACGAGCGTTGCAGATCCGCGTAGCGCTCGTAACCAGCGAGAAAGGTAAACCAAGTGATCAGGGTGACAGTAAGGCCAAACTGGCCAGCGGCCCGGTCACCCAGCGAAAACAATACTAGTAGCAGGAAGAGCGACCGCGCCGCAATGTCGACCAGCTTGATGGCCGCAAACATCATCCGTTAGCACCATCCTGTAGCTGCGGAGCGCTACGGGCAATCAGTTTCACGACCTACCAAGAAGTCCACCCACCATCTACCGGTAGAACCTGTCCGGTCATGTAACTAGATGCGTCTGATGCGAGAAAGAGTAGTGGCGCAACCATTTCGTTCGCATTCGCCATGCGCCCAAGCGGCACACGAGCCGAGTATCGACGGTCGAACTCATCGTTTTGCCCGCTCGAGACCCCGCCAGGCACGAGACAATTGACCCTGATCTGATGCGCTGCCCAGTGAGTGGCTAGCCAACGCGTAAGCCCGATGACGGCGGCCTTCGAAGCTGCATAGACCGCCGGCGTATTGATCGGCCCGCCCAGATATTCTGACCCCTCATAAATGCGCTCGTCCGGGCCAACGAGTGCATATATCGAGGCGGTCTGCACGATCGAGCCTCCGTGCCCGGCAGAGAGCATATGGCGGCCAACAGCCTGGGCGAACAAGAACATGCCGTCGATGTTCACTGACATGACTTCTCGCCAAGTTGCGAGACTGTAACTCTCGAACGGCGCGAAGAACGCCTTGATGTCGTGGGTCTTGGTGGCGGCATTGTTATGCAATACGTGTACGGTACCGAAGTGGCCGACGATCTTGTCCACGCACGCCGTCACGGCAGCCGGGTCTGAGACGTCACACCCGAAACCGGCTGATCCATTCGGTAGCGTTTTTGCCAGTGCTATGGCAGCACGCTCATCCAGGTCTACAACCGCGACTTGCGCGCCGGCGGCCGCGAGGCCATCGCAAAAATGCTGCCCGAGGATGCCCGCCCCGCCAGTAACTACGGCGACCTTGCCGTCGAGCCGAAAATCGTCAATGGAAGACATGCCTTTAGTTGTTACTCCGGAATACAGGGCGGATCACCGGGCCCCGTAGAAACGAGTCGACTCCGGAATCCAAGGCCTTTGCGTACACCGTCAGCGCGCCGTCAAATGCTTCCAATGTCTTCTCAAGTTCTTCGGCCCCGTGAGACTGCGAAACCGCGATCCAAGGCATCATGATCCCGCGCGCCAGGAGTTCCTGTGCAAGCAACGTTCGGAACGCCAATGATGGCGCACCGCTCGCGTCATGAGTTATGTAGTTCAAACATATTGCGGGGCCATCTATCTGGACAAACGATGCCAGAGCATGTCGTGCCGCAATTTCTCTGATTCCGTCCCTGAGTGACGCACCGTAGCGCCATAGATGGCCGACTACGTCCTCCAGTTGATAAATGCGAAGTGTCTCCAGGTACGCACCGAGGCCAGTCATTTCCGCACCGTGCGTTGTCGACAGCAGGAATGTCCTCTCGGCGCCGGACATGTCCGTCGAGCCGACTTGCATCAACTCTCTGCGCCCTCCGACCGCTGCGACAGAGAAGCCGTTCGCCATGCCTTTCCCGAATGTCGTCAGGTCCGGCTGCACCCCAAAGAGTGTTTGAGCGCCCGCCAAGTGCCAGCGGAAACCGGTGATCATCTCGTCGAGGATGAAAACTGCGCCTTCGCGGCGGCATAGTTGCTGAACTTGTTGAAGGAAGTTTTTGCCATTTCGCGGGCAAGCACTGCACAACTTGACGGGCCACCCGAATGCCTCGCCACACCCAGCGGGACAAGGAACCTGGGTCGTGGCGGGCTCCAGCATGACCGCAGCAATTTGCCCTGGATGTTCGGCAAACAAAGTCGCTAACGATCCGGCGTCGCCGTAGTCGAAGACGAGCGTCGCCGCAGCATGGTCAGGCACCACGCCGCGTCGCATTACCGTCGTCCCGATGAACCAGTCGTCAAATGAGAAGAACGGATGCTGCCGCGGGATGCAAACAAACCGGCGACCCGTGTAGGCGCGCGCAATCTTGACTGCTGCGGTTGTGACGTTCGAACCGTTCTTGCCGAACTTGACCATCTCAATGGACGGCACGAGTTCGATCAGCGACTCGGCTGCGTGTAGTTCGGTCAGGGTTGCTCGGGTCAGATTTACGCCCTTCTCCATCTCGGCAGCGGCCGCAGCGTTTACGCGCGAGTCGGCATAACCGAGCGTCACTGCTCTAAGCGCCATCCCGTAGTCCAAATAGCGTCGGTCCTGGTTGTCCCAGACGTAGGCTCCCTTCCCTCGTACCAGTACAGGAGGAGCCGAGGCCGGAAACTGGTCATCACCGCGCGAATAAGTGTGTGCACCGCCGGGTATCGCCCGGTGGAGCCTGGCGCGCAGCGCCTCGTCTTCGTCGGCCTTGCTCATAGCTTCCATATACCTTGCGGCCCCCCCTGACTTCGGACCGTGTAATCCCGAGGATTTCCGATATAGATACTGTGATCCGGAAGGTCGTGATCCAGCAGGAGGGATTCGGCAGCAATTGTGCAGCACCTGCCAACGGTTGAGCTTCCGAGGACTGACGCGCCGGGACGAAGCGTCAGATGTGCTCCGAGTGCCGGATAAACATCGTGATTGCTGCCCACGCCAACCCGCTGATACGCAATCAGGAAGTCTGAGTACACGCCGCGGCCAAGGACAGTGCCGAGCGGGTGAACAAGCAGAAAGACCGATGGCAACTCGACTTCAAAATAGATGTCGCAGCCGTTGAGCGCCTTGTTTAAGAG
>JBGTLM010000257.1:0-2327 GCA_041744135.1 Pyrinomonadaceae bacterium | reverse complement strand
GGCGTCGAATTGGGCATCTGGAAAGGGCAGCGCCATTGCGTCTGCCTGTTGCCACTGGACAGGGCGGGCTGTCCCTACGGCCGCCGCTTCGTCGAGCATGGCTTGATTCAGATCCGTCGCGACTATCGAAATCGCTTCGTTAGCAACGGTTGCCAGGGCGCGTGTCACTACACCAGTGCCCGCAGCGACTTCCAGTATCCGGGATATGTTCATCAGACCGACCCGTTTCTTCAGGTCCGCCGCGTACGGCTCAAAGATCAGCGGCACGAGATGGGTCTCGTATAGCTTCGGAATTGAGCCGGCGAAGACCTTATCGATGTCTGACACTATTGGCTCCGAGCGCTGGGTCTGGTGAGTTCTATGTTGAGGTAAGCCGCGCCCGCAGCGAGCAGCCGCCAACGGCACAGAATTGTTCTTAGGGATGACGTTCATCGAAGCCTCACCATCGGACGTCGGCCTTGACCGTAATGTTATGCGACACCGCTGCAACTGGCACGGCAAGCAACGCGGCGCTCGCGCCGCTGGGTGCTGCGCTGAACGAAGCCGACGCTTTAGTGCTTCCACGAAGTTAGCGGCGGTGGAACGCAGCCGCATTGGCCGACGTACGACGACGCCTCCTCCTTCGCGTGACGCAAGCGGCGAGCAACTCTGGCCGCGTGTTTAAAACGAAGCCATGCCGCTGCGAACTTGGAACACAGCGCTCGCCGGACTACAACCTTCACTTTGACGCAAATACCGAGATCAGCAGCGGCGCCGCGCCTGATTCGTCGCGCCGTCTGCATTTCGCAGTGCTGCAGCCTGTGTCTTTCTACGGCTCTACTTCTTGGTCTTGGTGCCCTTTCCCGCATCGACCGCCTTGAGATCGAAGGGTCCGTTGCTTTCGACAAGGAACACGCAGTCGGCGGCCTTGTCGCAAGTTGTCGTATGGCGGTACTGCCCGCCGGGCTGCATGAAGTAAGACCCGGGGCCTAGCCGGAATTCGGGCTTTCCCTCCGGGGCCTGGATGTAAGTCCCTGACACGATCAAGACCTTCATGTCGTGGCTGTGCGTGTGGAGGGGAGCTGCGAATCCCGCCGGCAGCTTGAACAGCGCGCCGAACGCGCCCTTCGCATAGTTGCCCCACAAGTTTGTAACCTTGACTCCCGGGGCGCCGCTGGGGTCGAGATCGGTCCACTTCATATCGCTGGCCGGCATGACAACCAGTCGGCTTTCCGCCAGTTTCGGGACGGGCTTCGCGTTCGTCTTTCCGGATCCCTGCGCCAAGACTGCTACTGGCAAGGCGAACGTAGTCACAAGCGTCAGGACATATCTTGCACTCATCGAATCCTCCGTTTACTCAACTCCCTGCGTGGGTCGTGACTACTTTCTTCCTTGTTCCGCATAACGTGTAGTAAGCCGCGCTTGAAGAGCGTCGGCTTCAACGACGAGTTATGCAGCGACGCGTACGAGTTCAATAGAAGAGGCAGGCGGAGGCACAGGCCGACCGTCCTCGCGCAGACCCCCAACGTGAAACTCAATAGCTTCACGAATGAGGCGCATCACTTCTTCCCGACTTTCCCCAACAGCTATGCATCCTGGAAGGTCGGGCACATAAGCACCGAATGAGTGTTCGCCTTTTTGGACGATAACTACGTAGTCCATATGACGCCTCACTCTTTAGGCCAGCTTGCCGGAGCGCGCTACTAAGTGTTCCGACCGGCACTTCCACACTGAGCTTGCCGGACACGGTAACGGTACCGGGTTTGGTCGGATGATGGAATTGGCGATGACTACCTTCGTCCGCACGAGAAACCAGCCGTCAGCTTCCAGCTGAGCAACTAGTTCCTTTACCTTGGTTGGCATTCACCCCGATTCCGGACTTGCTGCATAACGTCCGAGTTCAGCGGCGCGCTTTGGCGCGTCCGCTGGAACGACGAGTTATGCGCGTTGATTTTTGGGCAAGGGTTAATAGCCCATACAAAGCGTCGTTGACCGCTTGAGACGTTGGAAATGCCTCGGCAACAGCGGGTTCAAGGAGGGCGACCGACGTTCCTTTCGTCACCTCTGCATGGAACTTGCCGCGCTCAAGCTTCGCAAAGTCGGAGCGCTTGTACTCACGCCGCATTTCGTCTTTAGCCTTCTTCATAAAATTTTCTCTCGCCGCGCGTTACGCGCCGTGCAGTGATGATTCGAATCGCTCCCGGTCGGTAGGCATGGCAAACAGCCAGGAGCCGACCGAGTTTGGAGAGGCCAAATGTAATGTACCGATCTTCTTCGACCGAATGCTCTGGATCAGAACCGGACACAGCCATCGGATCTAGGAATACGGTGGCGGCTTCATCAAAGGA
>JBGTLM010000256.1:0-17158 GCA_041744135.1 Pyrinomonadaceae bacterium | reverse complement strand
GGCTCGGCCGGCTCGAAACAACGGGCGTGAAAGTGCTGAATGCGCCTGCGGTTCTGCGTTGGAATCTTGACAAAATCTATTTGCGCGAACTCGCCGAACGCGGCGTTAAAATTCCGCCGACCGTTTGGTTTGAAAAAGGCGCCAAAGGCGATTTAGCAAACACTCTTGTGGAAAATGATTGGAACAAAGCCGTTCTCAAACCGACGATTTCGGCGACGGCGTGGCGCACCTTTCTCGTTACACCGGAAAACGCTAACGATTTACAATCCGAGTTTGAGAGTTTGCTTTTTGATGGGGGCGCGATGGTCCAGAAGTTCGTCGAAGAGGTTCGGACGAGGGGCGAATGGTCTTTCATATTTTTCGAGAAAACATTCAGTCACGCGGTTTTGAAACGAGCGAGAGCGGGAGATTTTCGCGTGCAAAATAATTTCGGCGGCAGCGAAACGACTCTCGAACCCGCCCCCGCTTTAGTTAAAGAGGTGCAAAGAATTGTTAACAGCATGGCCGAGGATTTAACGTATGCCAGAGTTGATGGGGTGGAAATCGCGGGCGAACTTTGTCTCATGGAATTTGAACTGATCGAGCCCGTGCTTTTTCTCGAACATCACGAACTCGCCGCGCAAAAGTTTGCCGTCGCGATTGTCAGCCGTCTTGATGCGTGAGAGAAACTGGTTGCTCGGAATAGTTCGCAGTTCATGGCGAGTCTTTCGGGAATATTTAAACGGACATGTTTCTGCTTGACGAAATAGAACGCACTGATCTGTGGCGGCAATTAACGACAACGATAGAGAATTACATCAATCAAGTAGCGGAATTACCAGTCGCGCCTGAAATTGACTTGGCAGCGATTCGTTCACGCCTTGAGCCGTTCGATTTTGCCAAACCTCATTCGTCGCTCGCAACTCTCAATTTTGCCGTCGATAACTTGCGCGAGTTTCAAGTCCACACTCCGCACCCACGTTATTTCGGATTGTTCAATCCTGCGCCCACGACGATGGGAATTGTTGCCGACGCTTTGGTGGCGTCGTTCAATCCCCAGCTTGCCGCTTGGAGTCACAGCCCGTTTGCGGCAGAAGTCGAACGCCATCTAATCCGAGTTTTCGCCTCGCGTTTCGGTTATGACGCGAAAACGGCGGACGGAACATTCTGCTCGGGCGGCGCGGAAGCTAACCACACGGCTTTGATTTGTGCGCTCACGCAAAAGTTCCCGCAGTTTGCCGAGAATGGCTTGCGCGGTTTGTCGCAACAACCCGTACTTTACGTTTCTTCGCAAAGCCATCATTCGTTTGTTAAAGCTGCCAGATTTTGCGGACTGGGCACGGATTCGGTTAGAGAAATCGAGATCGATGCGAACTTTTGTATGAGCGCCGACGATTTGGCAAAGCAGATCGAGATCGACCAGGCGAACAATTTTGCGCCGTTCTTTGCCGTCGCAACCGCCGGGACGACGAACGGCGGAACGGTTGACGAGATTGCTAAATTAGCCGACCAGGCCGCAGGTGAAAATTTATGGTTCCACATTGATGCGGCGTGGGGCGGGGCGGCGGCGTTCGTGCCGGAACTGCGTGAAATTCTGGGCGGCATCGAGCAAGCCGATTCGATAACTTTCGACGCGCATAAATGGCTGTCCGTGCCCATGGGCGCAGGTCTGTTTCTCACGCGGCACAATGATATTCTCAATCAAGCCTGCCGCATTACGACCGATTACATGCCCCGCTATGCAGGATCAAACGTCATTGACCCTTACGTTCACTCGATGCAATGGTCACGCCGCTTTATCGGTCTAAAAGTCTTTTTGTCGCTCGCCGTCGCAGGGTGGGAGGGTTACGAAAAGGCGATTAGACACCAGATGGCGATGGGGGATTTACTCCGCCGAGAACTCGAAGCATCGGAATGGAAGATCATTAACCAGACTAAACTGCCGGTTGTGTGTTTCACAGATGCCCAAGACACTGTTACCGGATCTGTCGCGCATCTTGACGCAATTGCAAATAGGGTAGTGTCATCTGGAAAGGCGTGGCTTTCCACGACGCGGCTCGACGCAAACACGCCCGTATTGAGAGCTTGCGTCACAAACTACCGGACAGAGGTTGCAGACGTGTTGGCTCTAGTGCAGGCGTTGAACGAAGCGCGGCCCGGCGATTAACCCCATCTTATTGTGTCCTCAAAGCTAAAGCCTTAACGAGCACACGCGCCCTCTTTGATTTTCTCGTGGCTTTCACACCCGCGTGACCGAGGACTAAGCCGCAGCGTGGCAGGGCGAATTGATTTTAAACGACTGCGCTCTTTGGCCCAGGCGCACTGATCCAGGGTTGACCAGGAAGAAGGGCACAAGCGAGCGCATCGCTCTGTATATTATTAGTCCGGTGCCCAACGGGAGCAATCCCGGCGACAAACCATTTGCAATTCGCCGTCAGCGTTTTAACTTCAGGCGACCAGGCCGTCTTCAATCCATCTTCTCAACTCCGGGGTGCGGTTAATGCTGGAAATGAGAGTCACGTTTAAGTGCTTCAGCCTGATCGCCAGGCGGTCATGGGAGTAAGGTTCGAGCTTCTCGATGAAGTTTAGGTTAACGATTTCACTGCGGTTGATGCGGAAGAAGTTCAGCGGGTCTAAGGTTTTCTCCAAGTGATTCAGGGTTTCGTTGAGCGAATACCTGTTGTGCTTTTCGTCGTAAGCGAACGTGATCTCATCCCTGATCTGAATGTAGGCCACGCGGCGAGTCTCTAACAGATAGATCCCACCTCTTGCTTTGATGACAAACCTTTCTTTATATCTGGGCTGCGTCAACGTGGTTTTCATGTCGCGGAGCAGCTCGCCGCTCAACAGGGTAACGCTGCGCCGGAGCCCCTCGAACTTCTTCATCGCCGAAACGAACTTTTCGTACTCCACGGGCTTTAGCAGATACCCGATGCCATTCTGGTCGAAGGCTTGCAGCAGGAAATGATCATAAGCTGTCGTGAAAATAACAGGAGAAGTGACGCGCACCTGCTCGAAGATGTGGAAGGCGTTGCCATCCAGTAGCTCGATGTCGGAAAGGATCAGTTCAGGAGTCGGGTGTTCGCGAAACCAGTGCACGGCTTCTTTAACGCCCGTTAGGATGCCCAGCACGGTCACTTCCGGATCATAGCGGCGAACGAAGTGGCACAGTTGCTCAGCGGCCAGCGGCTCGTCCTCGATGACAACCACTCTCATGCGTTGACAACTTCCAGCAATGGGACTTTGACCGCAAAGCTCTCCGCGCCGTTGCTGATCTCCACAGGCTTGTCGGTCAACAGTCGATATCGCGCCTGCAGGTTTGCGAGCCCAGTCCCGGCTGAGTCCGACCCCGGCGCCTTAGGGCGGAATTGATTGCTGACGGTGAGGTAGTCCCCGCTGAGACTGATCGTGATGGGCAGGGGAAGTCTCGCGCTCCCTTCGTTGTGCTTGACCGCGTTTTCGATCAGCCCTTGAAGAGCCGTCGGAATAATTAGGTGCTCTTTGGCCTGCTCAGCGCTGAGCGATACCCCGAAGCGGTAGGCCTGGCCGAAGCGCTGACTCACGAGGTAGATGTAGTCCTGCGCGAAGGCTAGCTCTTCTTCGAGCGTCACGATCTCCGCGTCCAAGTGTTGCAGGATGTAGCGGTAGAGCCGCGTGAAGCGGGTTACGAACTCGCCGGCGGCCTCCGGGTTTCTCTCGATCAGGGAAGAGAGAATGTTGAGGTTGTTGAACAGAAAGTGCGGATCGACTTTCTGCTGCAATAGTTTGAGCTGAGTTTCGACCTGCGCCTGCTGGGCAAGGAACAGGTTCTCCCGCATCTGTCTCAGGTCGGACACATAGAGGTAGGCGATGTAGCTGTTGATAATCATCGTTAGAGCGGCGCAGTAGAACAGCCAGTTGACGAGATAGTGAAAAGTCTGGTGCTGCTTGCCGAAAACAAAAGATTCGATTGCCAGCGTGAGGGCCGTGACTAGGGTCGCGCAGAGTAGGGTGCTCACGACGGAAAGCGCGACGTATTTCGAAAACTCCGTGGACTGAGGGGCGTACCGGTCGATCCCCCGCTTGATCAGCCTCGTGATCGCAACGGAGATCAGGCAGAAGGTGAAGAGATAAAGGAGCGCGTCAACGGGGTAACAGAATCGCTCGAATGACCCCGCGATGAGCAACTTGATGAGGGCCAGGTAAAGGACGCAGAAAAAAAACAGACCCAGAACCTGCACAACCTTCGGCTTCACAACGACTCCCTTTCCCGCCTGAATTACTGAAACACCTTTTATCTCTGATTTGCCCAGATGGTATCGCTGTGCAGTGCAACTTTCAACGCATCTGAAGTATTAGCAACGCACTCTCAGGACACTAACAAAAAGGCGACGAGTCCAAAGGATTCACCGCACTTGAAGAATAACAAGCAATTAGAACTCAAACCTTGCACCGACCTGTACCCTTCGTGAATTGAAGGCTCCACTTATCACACCAAAGTTAGTCGGGTCGGTGAGGTTGAGGCCGGGGTCCAAGAAGTTTACGCGGTTGAACACATTGAAGAAACTGAACGTGATATCGAACTTCCTTCGCTCACCAATCCTCACCGCTTTACCGAGCGACAAATCGAGATTCCACCTTGAGAGGCCGCGCAGCGTTCCGCGTCCCTGTCGTCCATCCTGCACAAGTGAGATGGGTCTGAAATTATTAAAGACATCCTGCGGGTTGACGAACAGGCTCAAGCCCGTGCCTCCAATGTTCGGATTGCCGGCAGTGCCGACGTTGGCTGAGCCTACTCCGCTACTGGCGTTATTGCCGACGTTCAGACGGGTGCGCGGTATCGCGCCCGATTGAAGACCAAGTAGTCCGGCCCCGAAAGCTTGGGTACTTTGAACGACGGTTAGTGGCAAACCGCTCGACGACGTATAAATGCCCGCTAAGTACCAATCGCCAATTAGGTTGTCCGCCCAGTTGCCGGCGCTGAAACGACGCCCGCGACCAAACGGCAGATCATAAACTGCGTTCGCGTTGATAACGTGGCGGCTGTCGAAGGTTGACGGACCGTAGTCTAAATCCGGGAAGAAACTATTTGAGAACGGCGGTGCTTGGTTCTGTATAAAGCCTTGCTGGTCAAGCGATTTCGAGAGAGTGTAATTAAAATCGAACGTCAAGCCGCGGGAGGCCCGCTTACTCAACGAGACAAACAAACCGTGGTAGTTAGACTCTCCAAGGTTAGTCTTAACAATCAAAGCGCCTACCTGACGATTATTATAGGGCGGTTGACCGATTAGATCGCGGAAGCCATCGAGAAGAATATTCCATAGCAAGGTCAGATCGCCGTTAGCGAAGAAGGGAGCGAATCCCGATGCGATAAGTCCCCCGGTTCCCCCTATTGCCGCAAACTGATTATCAAACCACGGCTGGGTCCTAACTGCGCGCCCAGCCCGCAAGTCCCCGGCCACCGCATCGAACGCTTCTGAAAATCGCTGTCCCGACGCCCTGTCTCTAAAAAAATAAGGCGTCGAGTTGAGGTCAACGCTTTGGTAAAGCCGTCGCCCGAACCTGCCGATATAACCAACCTCCAACAGCATCCTGGCGGGCAGTTCACGCTGGATAGTAACGTCAACCACATGATTGCGGGGGGTGCGAAGTTTCGGATCCAGGGAAAGCGAGACCAACTCGCCGAACCCCGCTGATGGACCAACTACCTTGTTTGGCACGATGGGTGAAGTGGCCGCGCTGTTTGTCGGCAACAAAGTCAGTAACTGCCCATCCACACCGGCGCGAAATGGTTGCATTGAGCCGTTCACAGGGGCTCCTCGGGTGAGGGTTTGACCGAAGCCGGCTCCGAGGACCGGAAATATCACGCTGGATACAGTATTCAGGCGATCATAAATCAACCCATAACCCCCCCGAATTACCGTGTGCTGATCACCGAACAAGCGTCCTAAGGAACCCTTCTTGAATGAAGGTTGCCAGGCCAACGAGATTCGCGGCGAGAAATTCGTGAAGTCAGTATCGAATGTGGTCGAGCGACCGGCCTCTTCGACAGGAAGGTAGGCAAGGTCGGGATTGAAAATCTGACCAGCCTCAGCCGCCTCTCTCTTTTGACGTAGATAGTCAATCGGATCAACCAGCTCACGGTTGCTTCTATACACCAAAAGTGCTTGCTGACCCTGCTTTTCCACGGGAGGTGTACTTAGCTGATATTGCAACCCATAAGAAACTGTCAGCGATGGTTTTACGCGCCAGGTATCGGCGAAGTAGGTTTCAAAGTAACGCAATGACGTGTCGCTGGTCAGTCCGGTACCGGCAGGAAGCGGTTGGAGGTTGGCATCGCGTGTTCCCAGGTAGGTTACGTTGTCAACAATCCCAAGCAGTGTGGCGTAGAATTGATTGTAGCGGCCTACATCTGTGCCTTGTATGCAATTTGTGGTTACGGGCGGCATGGCGGCTGGATTGCATGGTCGCAGGCGTTGGGAGGGCGGAACGAACACATTACTGCCCGCGCCAATCAACGCAATGGGAGTGCTGATAACGCTGAGTTTGTCATCGCGGAAATGGAGCGTGGTGATGCGGCGAAAGTTTCCTCCAAACTGAAAAGAGTGCTTCCCCTTTGTCCATGTCACGTTATCCAAAAACTCCGTCGTGCTGGCTGAGATTGTCTGACTGCGGGCGATATCAATCGGCTCGGCAACGCCGCCTAAGTCAATCGGCAAGTTAAATCCGGCTGCGGCAGCAATAACGGCACTGCTTTGAATAAAGTTATCAAAGGTGTGTCCGAAGCGGAACTCATTAACCAGGTTGGGATTAGGCGACCCTGTCAAGGCGAGGAGTAAAGTCTTTGGACGCTGAGAAGTCTGGTCGTCAAATTGGCGGCTTGTCAGGTTAGCCTGGACTCCGAATGGCTGGATGCTGCGAAAGATAGATCCCTTGGCGTTGAGCGACCAGTTCTGGTTGATCTGGTAGTCGAGTCTCAGCGCACCGTAATCCGTGCGTAAGTTAAACGGTAAGTTAGCCGTGAACGCGCCTGTGTTGAGACCATCGCCACCGCTGGCATTTGGCAACGGTAGCAAGCGAAGAGCATTCAGAACCTGCAGATTCGAACCCAAACCTCGCGGATCGCATGGTCCACTGCCCATCGCTCCACAAACTTGCGCGTTGGGAGCGATAGTTTGTACCGCACCGGTTGCTTCGCGGAATCTCAGCAGACCATCTCGCAAGCTTTGTGTCGGCACTATGCGCGTTATTTCCCGGGAGCCGGGAAATCGCTGACCTTCGTAGTGGAAGAAGAAGAAGAACTTATCCCTCTGAAAAGGTCCTGCGACAGTCGCTCCGAATCGGTTGTCTTTCAACTCCGGTCTTCGCAAACCAAGTCGGTTGTTGTTCCAGGAATTCGCATTGAGATTGTCATTCTCGTGATACAGGTAAAGCGACCCGTGAAAAGCGTTCGTCCCGCGCTTGGTAATAATTGTGCCTTGAGCTCCTGCCGCGCGCCCGAACGTGGCGCTAGGGTTAGCGACCGTGACGCCAAACTCTTCAACCGATTCCGTAGGGATCGGTACAACCGTTCCCACTGAGCCTCGAAAGCCAACATTGTCGGAAACGTCCAAGCCATCAAGGTTAAAAACATTTTGGTCGCCACGCGCACCTGAAGTCGAGCCATCCGGTGCCACTGCCGGTTGTAGTATCAGAAGCTGTGTGACTTGACGACTGATATTCGGCAATCGTTTAACACGATCTTCGTTGAGGACATTTCCCACCGAAGAATCGGCACTCTTCAACAGAGTGCCTTCGGGCGTCACCGTCACCGATACGTTGATGTCGCCGGGCCGGAGCGATACGTCAAGATTTACAGCTTTTGCCACATCAGCTTTTACATCCGAGAACACCTGGGTGAAAAATCCCTGTACGCTGACGGTCATCTGATAAGTGGCCGGCTCAAGACTCGCAAACACATAGCTCCCATCCTGGTTTGTGGTGGCGGTCTTTTCTGCGTTGGTTGTTTTGTCAACCAGCTTGACGGTCGCGCCAGCCACGACGGCTCCGTTAGCATCCGTCACGATGCCGGATATTCTTGCAGTCGCGGCTGTCTGTCCAAAGAGACTGACAGGAGCCAACAAGACAACTAGCATTGAGACTAAAGAGCCAGCGGTTTTCATTTTGGCTTTCCTCCTCATCTATGGTGTTCAACACTCCGGTGTTCAGCAGGGCACTGTGGAAGTGATCCGACTTCAAGGTTTTGCTCTTTTTTCTTCGGCAGTTGAAGCAGACGCGGGCAGCCGTTGGACGACCGCGCCTTTCTCGTCCAGAAATTCGAGTTTGGGCTGGCCCTGTGCGTCGACTATCAGCTGAACGCGGGGGCGGCCCTGCGGGTCGTAGAGCAAGAGAGCGGAGGCCTTATCTCTGGTCTTGCCGACGAACACACGCTGGGCGACTCCCGAGGTCTCCCGAAGTTTTTGGAGTGCTTGTGTCTTTTCCGGCCCGTCGGGCATATTCCGAACTGCCTGTATTTTTTCCACCATCTCTCCAATGGGCGTGTCGGGGCGGTCCCACACATTAAGGCCCGCGGTGCGTCGACCGGCATCTTCGCTGTAGCTGATGCCGACCGTCTGATCCTGATTGAGCTGATCGAAGAGCAAGGACGCGCCAGCGTTACGCTCGCCGTCCTTACTCTGCTGACCGCGGAAGGACAGCCCGCCGCATTCATCGCCCTCGTCGTTGTAGAAGAGCATGCCCGCCGTTTTCCCTCCCTGTCGGAGGGGGTATGACTTCCCATCGATCATGGGATCCGGAAACCGTTCCTTGTTCGAGATGACCAACTTCAGCGCGCCGTTTTTCTCGACGAGGTTGATGCGCTCGACATCGATCTCCTCGAACTTAGTTTTCCGGCCGCCCTGCGTGAAAGCCGTAAGAGTGAACACGGCCAACAGCAAAGTGATGGTAATGGCGTAGACTTTCAGAAATTGCACATCCCGTTGCAGCTTGGTATCCATTATCGAAAGCTCCCTTATTAAGGTTGCAATGAAATCCGTCAAAGACCCATTGGACCGCTGGTCGGCTCTTAGAGGGTCGCCGATTCATCGCAGTTAATCCCTTAGTGACAGCAATCAGCCCGAACGCCCGCCGTCCCTCCGTCGCCGTCAACGCGCGGGGTCAATACTCAGTCCACGCCTGGCTAACACCCGCCGGCGTGTTCCGCTTTACCTGCTGGGCCATCTCGCGAAGCATCTCGGCGAAGTTCTTCGCGTGCCAGGAGTGGCCTTTCATGGGGCGGCCATATTCGAAGGTAGCGTCGCTCTTCGGGTTAGCGGCTCGTTTCGTGAAGTCTTCAAACAGGTAGACCGCGAGGTTCAGATAGAAGTTGTCCATCTCGCCAGCGATGAAGTGAAGCTTTCCGGCGACTCGCGGCCCGAGGGAAGGCCAGTTCCTCTCGGCGTAGTCGCGCAGGTCGTAGCCGTGCTCACGCATGTAGGCGGCGACCTCGCGGTCGATCTTGCCCGTGCGCTTGTCCCACAGCGGGCAAGGGTAGCCGTCATCGCCGACGGGTCCGTAGACCGCCTCCCAAGCGTTGAATTGATAGCCGGAGCGCCCCTTGCTTCCCAGCACCGCCTCGAACTGGCTGACCTGCCGGACGGTCAGATTCACCTGCCCCTCCGTCGTGCGCCGCATCGGCCTCTCCGGCGGCGTCCAGGATCGGCCGCCGGGGGCAAAGAAGGCGTTCTCGTCTTCGTAGATGTTCACCAACAAGTAGCGGCGGAAATCGACCGGGTCGGGGTTGAAAATCCATGCCCCGCCGAAGAAATCCGGGTAATAGAGCTGGAGGGCTAACGACTCCCAACCGCCCGTGGATGCTCCTTCCAAGAGCCGCGCGTAAGGTTTGCCGATGGCGCGAAACTGCTTTTCGACGAAAGGAATTAGCTCCTTCGTCACGGCATCGCCGAAGGGGCCGTTGTTGGCTGAGTTGACGCCATAGGCGTCGGGGAAGAACGGACCCGGCTCGGTGAAGGTGACGAGGAGGAATCGCGGAAAATCATCGGCGGTCCAGGATTGGAAGAACTCATACCCGGGCTGGACGTTGGCTGACTCTCTCAAACCTTCCTGCTGCTTGACGCTATTCGGGTCTTCGTTGAAATAAAAAGCCGGCTGGCCGATGAACCCTTGTGCATAAACGATTGGATAACGAATATCGGGATGCTGGTCATAATCTTTCGGCAGAATGACTGTCGCGCCGAGACGTATGGGCCTCCCCCAGAATCTGCTTAGCGATTCGCTCTGGAGCCAGACACGCTTGACCCAATTTGTGTCTTTCAGCGGCTCGGGCTGTGGAATGACGCGGTTGATCCTCAGGTCGATCTTGTACCCGGCAGCCGGGTCGAGACGAAACTTCCGCACCTCGCTGTAAAGGTTGCCCGGCGAACTATTGAAGAACCGCCCGGCGTCGTCCCAATGTAGCCAGACGGTGCGCCCATCACTCCGCTGAAACCTCTCGTAAACGTTGATCACAGCCTGCACGTAGTAATCGCCCGGCGGCAGTTGCGCTGGACTGTCAACGGGATGGCCGAAGGTGGTCTGGTCAATAACGACAGCTTGTCCCGGTTGAAGGTTCTCCGCGTCCACCCCGAAGATCGGAACGCCGTTGGGCGCGAGTTGGAAGCGCGGCTCAGGACGCTCCGACTTGGTGATGATCAAGATTATCCGGCCGGTGATCGGACCTGAATGAGCGGAACTATCAACAGACACTTCGAACCGAACTTCGCCTTGGCCAACCGTGCAGAGGAGCGCTTGAACGAGAACAGCGAGAGCGAGTCGAACAAATTTTCCCATGATGTGTGCTTTAGCGTTTTCTGCTGGTAAGGGATCGGCAATCCCGGTCAGCATTCATGCCCGAAGTGCAGGCACGGGTAAATAAATAAAAAGTGAGTGAGGGGAAAATTCGCGGGAAGGCGGGAAAAGTGGCGGCGTATGTTGCCCGCTGCAAAATGTGGTTTTCTTCGCTAACCGACTGCGCCCTTGGCCAAACCGGGGTGGCGACGCTGATCTCGGGCCGGCCCATAAGAAGGAGCGAGGCCTCGTTCACGTACGCTGCGTAGCGTGGAGCTCCAGGAATCCTGGGAGGAGGACGCACGATCCGTACTGCTGAAACACGCAAATCGTGTCGGTTCGTTGTCGTCATAGCAGTAAAAATAGGCCTCGGGAGCATGGTCCGCTACGAGGCGTGGTTGAGATGTTGTTCCCAGAGGATTCGAACCTCGTCGCGTTCTCCGGGGAGAGGAGTGTGCTTGTTGAACAGTGCAGCATTACTTATCAGTACCTCTTCAAAGCAACATGAAGGTATAACGGCCCACCGTTGAGCAGCGGACCAGTGCCTGCTACGGCACTCACTGCTTGCTACTGGGGAAGAAGGATTGGAAGGACTGACAACCAGCGTTCAACCGGTGGTCGCCAAATTAGACGTTTCAGGGCCGCGTTTGGAGTGAACGCGGCGATCTCACGAATCCGGAGTGCTCCGAACTCGCATTGGCTGGCGTGTCATCCCAACGCCATCCTCACCACTCTCTCTCTAAGGTCTTCCTCCGCACGGGCGAACATGAATCAATCAGGTGCGGTTGCTGATTCGAGCGTAAACCGCCGCCAGTCGCTCGCGGTGCTCATCGGATTCAAGACAGCCGCGGAATGTCCTGTCGATTTCATCCAGGGCGCTTTTCGTATCAAGGTCTATTAATTCGCGCGTCAGGCGTTTAGTTTCGAGCAACGCTATGCGCGGCTTTGAAGCAAGCAGGGTAGCCAGCTCCATAGCGCGAGTCATAAGCTCCTCGCGCGGATAGACGTGATTGACCAGGCCGATGCGGTAAGCTTCTGCGGCAGAGATGTTCTGGCCGGTCAGCGCCAGCTCCTTCGCATTTGCAAGCCCGATTGACTTGTAAAGCGGGTGGATGATCTGCGTTAGCCCGATGTTGATTTCCGCTTGCCCGAAGATGGCTTCGGTCGAAGCGAGTCGTAAGTCGCAGAACGCCGCGAGGTCGAATCCTCCGGCAATGGCAGGGCCGTTGACGGCTGCGATAACCGGTTGCGGCATTTCCCATACTCTGCGAAAAATCGGCAACACCGTATCGAGGTAAGCAAGTTTCTCTTCGAGCGTCCACCTCAGCAACAGTTCCAGGTCAAGCCCGGCGGAGAAACTGCGTCCCGCTCCCGTTATTACAATGACGGATACTTGCTGGTTGCTCGCCGCGGCGTCCAGAATCTCAGCCAATTCCCTGACCAGTTTCGGATGAAGCGCGTTGCTCTTTTCGGGGCGATTCAGAGTGATTATCTGAATTGCTCCTTCCTGGCTGGTCAGCACAAGCGGTTCAGGGTTGATCTCAGTCATTGTTGCTCTCCCTTTGACTAAAGCCAGAAAGCGGATGTTATCAGGCGTCAGCTGGCCGACGAAAGTGTTCATACGGCATGATCGCGTTTGGAACGATCTCGATAAGAAATGCGGGTAGCACAGGAAAGGGATCGTCATTGACACGATATCGCCCAGGCCTGGCACTTGGGTGATGATGCTTATGTTTACCGTGCCGACTTTGAATGCTCTCCGGACGAAGCCTTCGAAGCTACACCCTCTCCAGCAGCAATTCTCGAATGGCTGACACCGCCAGATCAATTTCCTCTTCTGTGTTGTAGTAGTGCGGCGACATGCGCAGCGAAGCCGTCACTCCCTTCTCGTCGTAATCGATCACCGCGTACACCCGTATCTGCGCAGATGTATTGATCCGCCGATCGCGGAGGGCAGCCTTGAGCTCACTCGGATCCCAGCCATCTATCCAGACGGAGACTATGCCGCACAGCTCACTACCGTGGTCAAGGACTCGCACCTTGTCAATCGCGCCGAGTGCCTCGCGCAGTCGACCAGCCAATGCCCGCACTCGATCTCGGATCTTCGCGACTCCAACTGCTGTTGCATATCGGGCGGCCTCCCCAGTTCCGAGAACCAGCGCCCAGGCGAACTCCCAGTTTTCGAAACGTTTCGCGTCTCGCACCACTCGATACTGGTCCTCAGCGATCCAGTCCGCCCCTTTCATGTCGATGAAGAGCGGCTCGAGACCTCGCTCCAGCACGTGGTCAGACACGTACAAAAAACCCGCGCCCCGAGGTCCCCGCAAATATTTCCGCGAACTGGCCGACAGGAAATCGCAGTTCAGTTCGTTTACGTCGATCGGCATTTGTCCGATGGATTGGCAGGCGTCCACCAGGTAGAGGACTCCTTGGTCGCGGCACACGGAACCGACCGCGCCGACGTCCTGGATCAGGCCGGAATTTGTTGGCACATGGGTCACGCATACGAGCTTGGGGTGGTGGCTGCGAATCAAATCCGCCATGGCCTGCACGTCGACGCCACCTTCGATTTGGTCTGGTGCTCTTAGAACCTGCACCCCCATTCGTGCCTGTAGGGAGAGAAACTGGATCTGGTTGGAGGCGTAATCGTTGCGAGTCGTCAGGATGACGTCATCGCGTTCGAACGGAATCGAAGACAGCGCCTGCATATTGGACACAGTCGCGTTCTCTGTAAAGGCTATGTTCTCGGGTTGGGTTCCAAGCAGCTCGGCCACAGATTGATACGCGTCTTGCACAGCGTCACGACGCGCTTCTGCTGCCTCATAGCCACCCATGCGGCTCTCCAGGGTGATGTGATCCTGAATAGCCCGCACCACCGGCTCCGGCATGAGAGCCGAACCCGCGTTGTTCAAATGGATGCACTCCTCACACCCCGGAGTCTCAGAACGTATTCGCTGGATATTCATAAGAATCAACCCCCCTCTCGGGCGATGCTGCCCAAGCGCAGTCAATGACCCAGATCAGAATGGCAAAACGATCAGGTAAGCAACTGCATGTCTCACCCGGTGGTGGGTCAGTTTGATGTCCGATAAGCTTTTATTAGCTTGTCGTGGCGCCGCGACAAACTAAAGTTTATCGGACACCCTTCAACCAAACTGACTCACTACCTCTCGCCCAGCTGAGAAAGAGCGGAGAATAACTGACATTAGACGCTTCGCCAGTCCGTCCACGAGTGGAGTGGTGAGCATTGCGACGGTCATGAGTATGACCCCCTGCGTCAGACGCGAAGGCGTAGCCGAATCCGGTAATGCCATTTTCATTCGATCCGCCAGATAGAGTCCCAAGAATCAAAGAGGCGGCGGCAAACTATCGATAGCCGGTGACGTCAGCAGATTTGCCTGCGTCTTGAACCTCGACGATGTATCTCCAGGCGTCGGGCTGACTGCCGTCGAGATCGGTGAAGCCATAGACTCTCGCCAGTTGCCCGCTGGACAGCGACTTTCCGTTCCAGCGCGACACGTCGGGATCTTGCGCGATGGCCGCGACCGCCCGGCCGACGAAGGCCGGGCTCTCGGAGATAGCGAAATGCGGCTGGAGCTTCGTTGCCTCACGCCAGTTCGATTCGGTCACGCCATAAGCCTGGAGCATGGCCTCTGATCGCAGCCAACCCGGGGTGAGCGACACGGCCGTCGCACCGTGGGGCCGCAACTCGTGCGCCAGCGCGAATGCCATTCGATTCACCGACGCCTTGGCCAGGTCGTAGAAGAAGGAGACTCGGTAGTTGGTCGCGTTGTACTCATCAGTTCCGTCCGTCACTTCGACTACCAGGCCCCCTGGCTCTTTGATGAGTAGCGGTATCGCGAAGTGGCTGGTGATGGCGTGCGTGTCCACGGCCAAGCGCAGGGTGCGCAGCCCATAATCCAAAGAGGATTCCCAGACTGTTTTGTTCCACTCCATCTTGGTGGCTCCCCAAATATCGTTTACGAGAACGTGCAGGCCACCCTGTTCGTCTTCGATACGCGCCACCAGCGCTTTCACTTGAGCCTGGTCCAGATGATCGACTTGGACCGCGATGCCCTGGCCACCAGCCTGATTCGCCAGCTCGGCCGTCTCTTCAATCGTTTCGGGACGGTTCATCTCGGAAGGTTGCGTCCGTGTGGTGCGACCAGTGCAGTACACCGTGGCTCCAGCCGCGCCCAGTTCGACAGCGATGCCGCGACCGGCGCCGCGCGATGCCCCTGCGACCAACGCCACTTTGCCCTTAAGTAATTGACTCATCATCCAACTCTCTCTTTCTCGTAACCTTGTTCCAATAATAGCCGAATTCTGATCACGGTTGCCCTCTACTTCGACGTGAGCTTCGCCTTAGCTCAACTTTATCTGGTGCCATTGGCGCACACTCGTCGGCAAATTCCGAGTGCAGCAAGACTTGCCATAGAGCTGGATGCAAGGGTTTTAAATTCGCGCAGGACCTGGCAGACAGTCTCAAGAGTTTGGTAGTGGGTCAGTTTGGTTGAAGGGTGTCCGATAAACTTTAGTTTGTCGCGGCGCCACGACAAGCTGAAGAAGCTTATCGGACATCAAACTGACCCACCACCCAAGAGTTTAATACCTTTGACTTTTGTCCTTAAATTCCTATAGTTTCGATGAATTGAAAGATCTACCCGAAACATGCGACGTCAGCCTTGAATTCAGACCGCAGTCCATCCTCCGGCATCACATTGATCGATTCTGGTTTTGTGGGCGCTCGGCTGTATCGGTCTCTGAGATCCTGCCCGATGGCTGCGTTGATGTGGTGTTTCGTCTTTCTGCATCAAGCATCGAGACCCTTTTGTTTGGCCCCGTAACACGCAAGATTTCGTTCCCTCTTCGCGCCGATTCTGAATACTTTGGCGTCCGCTTTGGAGCTGGTAAGGCTTCACGTTTCCTGAGTCACAGGCCGGCTGAGATGGTGAACCGATTCGGCAGCATCGGCATGTTTCCCATCCTGAACGAGGAGCAGTTCATTAATTCGCGAACCTTCCAAGACCGCTGTAGATTGTTGGAAAATACTCTGCTCTCGTCACTGGCACGCGAAGATGTCCGGCCCGATGTGATTGATTGGGCTGTTCGCACCATCGAGTGTAGAAAAGGCATGGTCGAAGTGGGCCGATTGGCGCGCGCGAGCGATTTGAGTTTACGTCAGTTTGAGCGGCGTTTTGGTGAAAGAGTTGGGATAGCCCCGAAGACCTTTTGTCGCGTTGTGCGCTTTCAACATACTCTGTCTGCCCTGCGTGGTGGTATGTCAGGAAATCTTGCGAATCTTGCGGCTGAATTTGGTTTTGCCGACCAGTCCCATTTCATCAGAGATTTCAAGAGCCTCTGCAATTACCTGCCGAGTGACTTCGTTGGTTCGTGATGTCGCATTTCTTCTATACCGATGCCCACCTGCGTCTCTACTCTGATACTGAAGCGGAGAGCAACAAATGAAGTGTCGAGGAAGTTGCTCCCATGGATGAAGCCGTAACCGGGACCAACTCTTTCAAACAGGAGATCGTGGGAAAAATGAAGAGCAGCCATCGATTCTATTCCGGTATCATCACCAACAAGTTGCGCGAGTCGAGAGAGTTTTACACAACGAACTTCGCCTTCGAGGTCGCGTTTGAAAACGAGTGGTTCATTCTGCTGCGTCTCGGTGATTTTCAACTCGGCTTTATGCAGCCTAACCATCCAACCCAAAATCCCATCTTTCAAACAGAGTTCGGCGGCAAGGGGGTATGGTTTGCCATGGAAGTTGATGACGTTGACGGGGAATACCAGCGCGTCAAGGCGCTCAACCTTCCCATTACGCTTGAACTGCGTGATGAACCCTGGGGCGACAGGCACTTTGCCGTGACAGACCCCAACGGAATCGGGGTTGACGTCGTGAAATATTCTCCACCTTCACAGTAGAGAATGACCACACGTAAATCTGAACTGTCCCACCTGAAGAATATCGGGCCGACGATTGAACGGCGTCTGAACGAGGTCGGCATTTACAATAAAGAGGAGCTTGTCGAAGTCGGGGCTGCCAAAGCCTACCAGATGATTTGCAGGAAACATCGGAATCAGACTATTCCCGTCTGCTACTATGTCTATTCGCTGCAAGGGGCACTTACCGGTCATCACTGGAACGATCTGCCGGAGCGGGTGAAAGGCGACTTGCGAAAGCAAGCAGGGCGGGAGTAACGAGAGGCGCGAAATGGACTCTGAGCTGCTAGTGTCCTGACTCTAAAGTTCTAAACACAAATCCTGCCCTCGCCGCAGAGCGGCGAAATGTTTATAGACACGTTGCTGAAAAGAACTTCCTCGCTCCGGAGGAGCGAAATGTGCTTTTCGGCTACCAAATGTTTCGCTC
>JBGTLM010000255.1:0-26491 GCA_041744135.1 Pyrinomonadaceae bacterium | reverse complement strand
TTGCATTGTAATGATCCCGTGCCTGTTGGCAGTAAGGACAGCCCGGCTTTGTGTAGATAACTAATGCCAACCTGAGGTCACCTCCGTGTGACGCTAGTTTAGCAATGGACGGGCGAAGTGAGAAGCTGGGACGAGTCGGATCAGTTATTATTTTCACACTGGAACCGCGATACTTCGGCAGTTATGGATGAACTGAACTCGACAAGGCCCGCCCACCGGCAGCGATCTGCTTGACCCGTACGACAAATTGGTGGAGTTGGAGATCCTGAGCAAGCAGGTGTTGAGTGCCGAATCCGGTCGCTGCCGTCGCGGTTCTGTATTGGAGCAGGACCTTGCTCCCAGTAATTCTCCCACCTAAGCATGACCGTGTGCTATTGACACCCCGGGATGTTCGAGTGCGAACCATGATCGCCCGGAGTTGCCAGAGAGGAAAAGGGGCGAAAGAACCTCCCTTCGCCCCCTTCTGCATAATCGGGTACCCGTTTCTACGCGCCTCGCTTTAGCCTCGGCGCGCATCACGCCGGTCGCGCCTGAAATCGCGGGTGTCTCCGCGCAAGTCCCGACGATCTCGCCGCAGCTCGCGGTGATCGTAGCGCAATTCGCGTCTATCCGCTTTGATTTCACGACGGTCGGCATGCAGCTCCTGCTGCGAAGCTCCTTCGCGTCGGTCATTGCGATACTCGCGCACGTCAGATCGCAACTCACGACTGTCTTGCCTTATCTCACGTTTGTCACCACGAATCTCCCTTACGTCGCTCCTAATCTCTCTCCGATCCGCGCGCAACTCCCGGCATTCCCAGGGCGCAAAACTGCAGCGATTCGGCTCCTGGGCCATAGTTGTGGCCGAAAGACCGATAAACAGAGCGGTAGCTACTAACAAACTTCTCAAGAGTGTGATTCTCATTTTCAATCTCCTCCATCATTCATTCTTGGCTCATTCCAACGCCACACCGGACGAGCCTTGGATCCGGTGGGCACTACCGAAGGTCAGGGAGGAGAGACAGACCTCCGCCGTTGCAAGTCCGAACCGGGCTCGCTGGCAGATTTAACTTTCTTCGGTTAACCCCATTGCTGAACTATTAGACGCTGAGACGGTTGCGGAGGACGAGATTTTCTCAAGCGCGTTTGATTTAGACCGCGAAGCTTGGCGCAAGCATAAAGGCTGGTTGAGTGGTTCGGCGTGCGCGGCAACTCTCTCTGACACCGGTCTAGTACTTGGGCACGCCGGGATCGACTTCGTTTGACCACGCCGTGATCCCTCCTTTGAGGTTTAGAAGACTACCGGCGAACCCTGAACGCTTGAGTGCTTCGATGGCTTTCGCGCTCCGGCCGCCCGTTTTGCAATGCACGACGGTCTCCCGAGTGGGATCGATTTCCGACATACGGTCGAGCACCTGGCCCAGAGGGATATGTGTTGCATTAGGAATAGTGGCGATCGCGACTTCGTGCGTCTCACGCACATCAATAAGCTGGATATCTTCTCCGCTGTCCAGTCGCTGCTTAAGTTCTGTGGCAGTGATTTCCGGAATTTGCTGTGTTGGTGATTGACTCATGATTCCTCCGAAGACGTAGTTAACGTCAGTTGTGAATTGCGGTAAAAAGTGAATTTCTATTCTACTCGCTGAAATTGAAGACAAACAAGAGTAGCGGTCTGGCTGTGAAAAGTGACTGAGTGAAAACCAAAAAGGACTTACGGTACTTTGCAGCGCCAAGAGACTCTGCAAGTTGGGGGAAGTTGGGGGAAGGTTGGCAAGCGGAGCGCGCCCCCGTTCCAGCGTAGCGTCTTTCGCCGGCTAGAAAAACCGCTGACTTTTTACAGACTCGGTTCAGTGTAGTGTTGAAGAATGTAGTCTTGAAGAAAAATAAGAGTTGGTGACGCTACGCTTGAGCGGGGGCGCGCTCCGCTTTGCCCTCATCCTCTTTAGAAACTCGCCTGTAAGTTGTTGATTTTATTACAGGCTAAAAAGTCTCTAAATTGATATTCGCTCGCCGCTTCGGCGTGCTGGAAAGTTGACCTGCAAATTAATCAGACTTGAGTAGTTCCTGCGGAGGCTTTTCCCTCTCCGTCGCGGATGCGTTAGACTTTGTGCTTGACGTTCTTGACTAAGCTTTCCAGTAGAAAGAGATAATGGTTCCCTTATGAGATTTGAGTTCTACCACGCCGGCCTGGACAATGTTTCGAAGCTCTCCGTCGACGGTACCGTCTCCAACAGCATCCATTTCTCGCACTGGGAAGGAAACCAAACTCCAGATGAGGTCAAAGCCGATACTTCGACCGAAATCGCATTGAATCTCGTCGCCTCTCCAAACAAGCAAGAACTCACTCAGAGAATCGGGCTGGTAACCAACAACCACTTCGACACGGACGGTGTTCTTTCCGTGTGGACGGTGCTTAACGGCGAACAAGCTCTGGATTTACGCGGGCAGCTGGTAGCGGCAGCCGAAGCGGGGGACTTTTCGGAATTCTCGACTGAGAATGGCGTGCGCGCCAGCATAGTTATCCAGGGTTCAGACCAGGCCAGCCCGAACAATGAAGCCGGTTCACCGCTTGCCGCCTATCTTGCCGGCAAAGAAATCAGCGACGACGCTGAAGCATATGAGCTCGTGCTGCCCGAAGTGGAGCGTGTCCTCCGGAACACTGGCGAGTACGAGTCGCTTTGGCGAAGTGGTTGGGAGGCAATCGCGAACGCGATCGAGAGCTTCGAAAAGGGCAAATCTACGGTTGAAGAATATCACGATGCTCATCTGTCTTTGATTACTCTGGCGCCTGAAGTCTTTAGCCCCAGTGGATTTAATCCAACTCGACATGCCGCGCCTTACACGGCCATCTCCCATTACGCGCGAGGTCAAATCTTTTTGATCGCTACCCCGTTCCGTGACGGATGGATTTATCGGATTGACTATCCGTATTACTCCTGGGCGGAAACTGTGGTAAGGCCCGAAGTTAAGCGACACGATTTCGCCGGGCTGGTTTCGAGACTAAATCAAATTGAGCAGAATCGCGATGGACGTTGGAAGTTGGACAATAGCGAGATGACTTCAGTCGTCAAGTTTCTCGACGCCAGCACTTCCGCGGCTTCCAGACTGCGCCCGGATGAACTTGTCAGTCTTATGCAGGCAGAGCTGTTATCGAAAATCCCTGCCCGAGTCTAAGTCTGATCCAAACAGTTTGGTTGAGTTTAGCGATCCACCAAACTACGAAACCCAACGAAATCTTAGTGATATTTCGGGTAACTTAGTGGATCGCACTGACTCTTTCGATTAGTTACCGCTTAACTCTATGCGTTTTCGGCCTCACGTGTTCATACCTGCGGCAAGCGCTGTCATCGGTCATATACTGAAGCCTATGATACCCCATGCATGACGTTGTAATTATCGGCGCCGGACCTGCCGGGCTAGCGGCCGCAATCTGGTGTGATCAGCTGGGATTGGACACTCTCATTCTCGAGCAGGGCGGAACCGTCGGTGGACAACTCCATTCGATATATGGGGCGATAGAAAACTATCCGGGCGTGCTCGCTCTCAATGGGGCCGAACTTTTAGCACGGTTTGCCAATCAGATCGACAACGCCGGCTTTGACCTCTGGACTGAGGTTGAAATTGCGAGCGTCGATCTCGTCGCAAAACGCGTCTCGTTGCGCAGCGGTGAACAGTTGCAGTCGATTAGCATTATCATCGCTACCGGCGTGAGACGCAGGCAGCTCGGAATCCCGGGCGAGAGTGACTTTTCCGGCAAGGGAATTGTTGACTCCGCGGCCCGCGACCGGAATCTGTTTGCCGGCCAAGACGTCTGCGTCATCGGCGGCGGCGACGCAGCCGTGGAAAACGCGCTGCTGCTGGCAAATGTTTGTCCGACCGTGACTCTCGTGCATCGTGGCAAAAAATTGGCGGCGCGCAGAGAATTTGTGGAGCAATTGCAGACGAATCACTGCATAACGGTTTTTACCGAGTCAATCGTCAGTCGTATTATTGGCAACGAAGAAGTAGAGGCTGTTGAGATACGACGCAAAGAAGCAATCCAACCATTTCAGATGGCGGTGCGAGGCGTGTTGATTCGCATCGGGGTGGAACCCAATACGGATTCATTCCGCGAACAGTTGCAGTTGGATGAGAAAGGCTACATTGTAGTGACCAACCAGCAAGAAACCAGTCTGACGAATGTGTTCGCCATTGGGGATGTCTCTAATCCGATGGCACCAACAATTAGCGGCGCCACGGGTGCAGCAGCCACTGCGGCTAAAGTGATCGCTGACAGGTTGCAGGGTAGCCGAAAGTCCTAGTTAGCAGGCTGCAACAAATGGGCGGCCCAGGAGAATAAGGCGATTCGCGAAAGCGCACAAGGGGACTCGACCAAAAGGCTCTTTTCGTGTCCGTTCGTGTGATTTCGTGGATCGTGTGCTTAGTTTTTTCAGGAGCCTGCTTACGATCAAAGCGGAAGGAAGAGATCTGACAGTGTCGGAAAGTGACGACGAGACTCCCGCATACACTGATGAGCACGTAGCGGCCTATCCGATCGAGTACATCGCGGGGATTGATCTGTACAACGCCGGGGAATTTCATGCTTCGCATGATGCCTGGGAAGAGCGCTGGATGGGCGAGGTTGGTCCGCAAGAGAAACTCTTTTTGCAAGCGATGATTCAGTCGGCGGTGGCTTTTCATCATTTGGAGATTGGTCGTCCGGGCGCGGCGCGCCGGATGCATCACATGGCCAAAGAAAAGTTTGCGCGCCTGGGTAAGACTGTGTTCATGTCTCTGGACCTTGACGATTACCAAGAACAACTCGAACGCT
Source organism: Pyrinomonadaceae bacterium (assembly GCA_041744135.1). Taxonomy (GTDB): domain Bacteria; phylum Acidobacteriota; class Blastocatellia; order Pyrinomonadales; family Pyrinomonadaceae; genus PSRF01. The sequence goes on along the minus strand of JBGTLM010000255.1, from coordinate 21,702 downwards.
CTCTCTCATGGCTCTGGGACGCGGCCGATCCACGTGAGTTGAAGCCGCCGCAAGTCGCGCCGCCGCGGATCAGACTCCTGGCGGCCATCGATGAATTTGATTGAAACTTGCTCTTCAAAGGGTATGAAGCTACATGAAGAAGTTCAGGGTGTTCGTTCGTGGGGAGAATTTCCTGATTAAGCTCGATGACGTGCAGCAGAAGCTTGGGTTTTATACGACGAGGTATGTAGAAGCTCTGAATGAAGAAGCATCAGAGTACGTTGTCATGGACATGCTTCGTGGCGATCCCAAACTTGCTAAAGGGGTGCTCAACGATAAATCTGATCCTCCGATGATGTACGCGGGGAGGTGGAAGAGATAGATTGTTTGAAGGACTTCCCTTACGAGCGAGCGGTTTTGCTTTTTACCCGACAAGAAAGAGGCCTGAGTGTGGCAATCCTTAATGACCTAAGACTGCTCCTACTCGGTTTATGGCTAGGCGCCGCGGTGTTTTTCAGCTCTGTCGTTGCCCCCAGCGTATTCTCCGTGCTGCGTGCTTTTCAACTGCCTAACGTAGGTGAAATTGCGGGCACGCTTGTTACGCGAACTCTCTCGGTCGTGAATGTCAGCGGCTTCATCATTAGCCTGTTTCTACTGGTAACCGCACTCGCGTTTGGCAAAGGGTTGGGGAAGCGTTCATTCTTATTGGAACTCGCTTCGCTAATAGTGGTGGCCGTTACCAGCGTAACCGGGCAGTGGGTGATTGCCGCGAAGATGCGCGCTCTCCGCGTGGCCATGGTTCTGCCGGTTGATCAGGTGCCGATCGACGATGCGCTCCGCGTGGCTTTCAATCGACTGCACGGTTATTCTGTCACCGCGCTGAGTATCGCTATGGTTGCCGCTCTAATTGCGTTTCTAATAATCGCGTATCGCGCGCGTTTAAATGCCAATGAATGAGTGGCAAGGGAAGGACTTCTGGTGGAAATAATTGAAAAGATTGATGAGTGGCGCCAGCGTTACGCCGATTGGCAGAAAGATCAGAATAGGGTTTCCGGCAATGGTGACGTAGGAGAATCGTATCCGTTTGTGAAGAACAAGCGCGCTCCCTTTACCCCCGCGCTTCGGGCCCTGCCAATGCTAAACCTTGCCCTGATCTCCTCGGCGGGCGTCTATATAGACGGGACCGCTCCTTTCGATCTTAACGCACCGGGCGGTGACCTTAACTTTCGTGAGATCCCAATTGAAGTTGAAGCTTCCGATTTGCGGGTAGCAGGGAAAGGTTACGATCCGGCAGCGGTTCAGCAGGACCTTAACGCGCAAGTGCCCCTTGAGCGGCTTTTGGAGTTTGAGGTCAATGGAATTATTGGCCAACTCAATCCGGTGTTCTGGAGTTTTAATGGTGTCATCACCGACGCCGCCAGGCTTGCTGATGAGATGTTTCCGAAGCTGATCGAGCGCGTTAAACGATACGAAGTCCAGGCTGCTCTGCTGATACCGGCATCACGTCTCTGCCACCAGTCAGTTTCGCTCGCCGCGCGCGCTTTGGAACAAGCCGGCCTTCCCACGATGACCCTGGCAGTGGACAAGGACGTCGTTGAATCTGTTCGTCCTCCTCGAGCATCTTTCTATGACGGAGAACTTGGCAGTGTTGCGGGGCGCCCAAACTGGCCCGAACATCAACGCCGTATTCTTGACGAGGCCTTGCGTCTGATCGAACCAATGGATCAACCTGGTATTTACCAACTGGCTGTTGGACTCGAAACGCAGGTGGAAAATGAACGCGGCGAGCGGTAACCCATACCATCCGCAGATTACGCAGAAACATTTAGGCAGTAAGACGACGAAGTCAAAAACCTTTATAGACCGGGTGCGTTCTTCTAAATCTGTGAAATCTGCGTAATCTGCGGATAGCGTGGGGGTGGCGACAGAGGTGGAGGGACGCACCTACAACTAATTCAACCTTATGGGCAAACGGCTGGTCTTGATCGTTCTTTTGCTGTTAGCCGCAGTGCTGCTTTACCTGCTGTTATGGCCGGTTCCGATTTCTCCCGCGGCTTGGACTCCAGCTGCGGCTCCCGGCCTAAGTGGTGATTACGAGAAAAACTCCCGACTGGCAAACGTCCAGCGCCTTTCCCTCGGAGCGGGCTTCGCACCTGAAGACCTAGCCATTGATTCGGAGAACCGCATCTATGCCGGACTGGACGACGGTCGCATCATGCGCTTGCAAGCGGATGGCACGCACCCGGAATTGTTCGCCAACACCGAGGGACGTCCTCTCGGGATGAAGTTCGACTCCCACGGCAATCTTATACTCGCCGACGCAAACAAAGGACTGCTTTCGATCTCGCGGGATGGTTTGATCAGCGTACTGAGCACACAAGCCGACGGCGTCGCTTTTCGTTGTACCAACGATCTCGACATCGCTGCCGCTGGAACGTTCTACTTCACCGATGCTTCGAGCAAATTTCCCTTGTCAAAGTACAAAGCAGATATCCTCGAGCATCAACCAAACGGACGGCTGCTGGCCTACGACCCGGCAACAAAAACTACGCGTCTGGTTTTGGGAGATCTGCACTTTGCGAACGGGGTAGCGATAAGCCCGGACCAAACTTTTGTGCTTGTATGCGAGACTGAACGATACCGGCTACACCGGGTTTGGCTCAACGGACCCAAGCAGGGTCAGTCAGATATCTTCATCGACAACCTGCCAGGCTTTCCGGATGGGCTTTCCTCAAACGGCAATGGCAAGTTTTGGTTGGCACTGGTGACGCCGCGCGATGCTACTCTCGATAAGTTACTACCGCATCCTTTCCTGAGAAAACTCGTCTATCGACTGCCAGCATTTCTTCAGCCTGCGCCCAAGCGTTATTCATTTGCGCTCGCACTCGATCCCAACGGCCGCGTGGTTGAGAACCTCCAGGACGGGTCGCCCCAGTGCTACGCGCAGATTGCCAACGTCGTCGAGCATCAAGGCTCCCTCTATTTCGGAAGCATCGGCGAAAGCGCGCTCGGACGCTTTACCATCCGATAGGCTCAATCCTAGGTTCACCAGAGAAGAGTGACCAAAACCCCTCAGAAATCTTTAAGTCTTGAATCTTGAATCTTGAATCTTGGGCTTTGCCTACAAAGTCTCGTTTGAGGGCGACATTTTGGGCAGGGTTTTAGTTTTTGGGCAATTCTGCCAAAATTCTCTTGACTTGTCTTCAAATTCAATATAGAGGATGCGACTATAATATCCCCTCACGGTGACTTAGAGGGCGCAATGCTGAGACAGAATGTTTCCTCTAGGTGGTCGTTTGTTCTCAACGCAACAGGGGCGATTTCAAGTTTTTTAGTAATCGTGATTGGAGCGTTGTTAAAGCTGAATCCTACGGAGTACCCAAATTCGCCTACGTTTCAAAACGGGCTGTTACTCTCTCAAAATTGGGCATGGCTATCCATCCCTGTCCTTGCCGTGGCAGCCGCACTATCTCAGACGATTAGATCAAGAATTGGATCAAACAGCACTTGGATAACTGTCAACTACCTCTTGAATGAGTATAGAGACGCGCTGTTTGAAAAGCACCCGACGGCGAAGGACGACCCCGAGTATTTTCACCGGGTCACTTTGTTCAAGTACGTCGGCTGGCGATGGGCGTTTGCCCTCTGGCCATGGACTGGATGGATGGTTCCCGTGGCACGGACAGGACACGTTACCCAATCTAGACGGATACCGCGCTTTCGCGCTCCCATAGATGATCCGGATAACGCTGAGGGGGTTGCGGGCCAGACATTTGTCCGAAGAAGAACGATTCCGATGCCCCAATTACCCGAAATAAATGCCGGGTCATCGGACAAAGATTTGGAAACCTACTGCCGTCGGGCGTTTGTACCATATGGGTGGGTAGCGAAGCGGGTAAATAGAAAGACTCCGCGAGCTATGCCCCGCTCATTATTAGGAATTCCCCTTGAGGTTGGGGGCGAACCTTGGGGAGCTTTGGTCGTAGATAGTCGTAGTGAAAGCGAAATTAGTCGGAACAGTGCTCTTAACACCATACGATTTAAGACTCTTATGGACGTGTTAAGCAAGCTACTCCAATAGCCTAAAGCGCATCGAAAGTAAATCGGAGGTAGATATGTCTGACTGGATACCCGTCGATTTAGGGGCCGAAGAAAGGGCCCAAAAAGCATTCATTAGGGGCGTGGAGGTGGAACTCTTTGCGTCGCCTTACGACGTGCCCGAAGCAATTCGAGGCCATTTCGACGAGGCAAAAAACCGACTCATAATTGAGTTGAGGTATGTAGGAAGTGAACCGACTAAGGTCTGCGTATATAACCATGTGTCCTATACCATCGGAGAGTCCAGCAATCGACTGTACGGCTTAGAAATTGACGTCCACGCCCTCAAGGTGGACGGCATTGGGCTTAGCCTAGCCCCCCTCCAGCAACGAAAGGGTCAAGAGTTGTCTACCACCATAAGGGATCAGGTCACCGGAGCAATTGATTTTCTGTTAGAGCGCCAACCTCTTGACATTATCCACGAGAACTACAAGCTGGCGAAGGATGCCATTCTCGCAAAACAAGACCAATTGTTCGCCGTCGCCTAGGGAATCTGAGAATAAGAAAAAGGGGGGCGCTTTAATCGCGCCCTCTTTCCCCATGCCATGCGTTGCCTTGTTGCCAGGGCGAGAGACCTGAGATTATACGCCCGCTTCACCCCAAAACTCCGGCTTAACATTCAATTCAAACATCGACTGGATCAAACAGCAGATGTTGTGGCAAAGCACCTTGCACAACGCCTCGTTGATCTGCGCTGTCTTACTCTTGCTCCGCAACGCGATCCCGAATTTCGACTTGATCATGTGGAACGTGGTTTCGACGTTTGACCGTTTGTGATAGTGCTCCAAGAACCGCTTAGTGTTGTAGCTGTACAGGTGAAACTTCTGTTTCCAGATAGCCGGGGTAGGTCTTTTCTGTGTCATCTCTTGCGTGCTGTTAGTCTTAAACGGAATGTACGGCTGCGCGTGATTGTCGACCACTGTTTGCAGGTTGGCGGTTGAGAGATACGCTTTATCCGCGCTCACTTCTTGCATCACAAAATTCTTGGCTGTTACCTCAACCAACGGCTTGAACTGGGGGCTATCTGCGGAGTAACCCTCAGTCATTTCAACTGCCGTGACTACGTTCGTTTTCACACCGCACATAATGTGGCACTTAATGAACTGCCTCTTTTGAATCAGGTGTGGATTCGTGTATTTTGCGTGCATCCACTGAACAAAGCGCGAGGTAGAAAAGCCGGAAGAGTCAACGGCAAAATCGACTTCCACTGCCCGTAAAGGTAAACTGCTTTCCTCAATCATCATCTTGAGGTAGTCGGTTAGCTTTTCATCTTCCAAGGTGTTGAATATCGAATTGTAGTGTGGCGTCTTGGTGATGTAGCCCTTACCCTGGGCGTCTCGCAAGTCACTCATAAAGCGGCGTCCAGACACGGTGCTGTAGACCTTGAAGCACGCACTGAAAAGCATATCCTCAAGTGGTAAACGCGGGCGTCCCATTTTCTGTGAGGGCTCACCGATGCCCCTGCATAGCTCAAACAGGAGCTTTTGAAATTGATCCTTCTCATTTACCTGTGCTTTGTTATAGGCGGGCCATTCTTGTTTGTAGGTTTTCTTGACAGTGACGGTTTCGGAGACGGTTTGAGTCTTACCGTCATCGGTGTATTCGCGGCGAATCGTGTACTCGACGGCGAATAGGTGCTTGCAGGTAGCTTGTCTGGTTTCAAAGTCAGGACAGGTGCATTGCTTGGCGTCGGCGTCAACAACGTATTTGCCTTTGCCGCCCTGCGACGGAACCATCCAGACGTTGCCTTCGGGAATGAGTTTGGTTGTGGCTGCAATTTGAAGTCCTTTTTCTTGTCTCGCGTCCATTGTGTTTCTCCTTGCCTTTTGTTAGGCGACTGGCTCACAATGGATTTATCGAAGGCCTATGCGAGCAATCGCGTTTGGTTTTCAATGAGCCTCGTGGGCTGTTAACGCAGCCCGCGAGGCTTCTAAAGTGAAGGCGGGAGCGGGAATCGAACCCGCGATCGGTCCTTGCCGGGAGCCTGCCTTAGCCACTTGGCTATCCCGCCTGAAACGAATAAAGCCCTACCAAAACCGACTAGGTTTGGTAGGGCTTTATTCGGCCTGCCTGCCTAAGAGTGCGTTGTCAATATTCTGACAAGATACGTACAACATACTGACATCGTACGCACATCAAACGACTCTGTCAAGAACAGAGATTGGTCTTGACATTGTCCGTTTATGCGCGTACTATCGTCGTCCCATAGGGGGTAAATAAACAACCAACCAACACCACGCACAACAACCTAAAGGAGAAGCGTATGGCAGAAACGAAGGGCATCCCGACGATTGACCCGAACGTGCAGTATGTGGGGGTCAGTAAGCTAAGGACGCTGAATGCTACGAAGCTCCGCAGCTTGGATAACACGCTGGTCATCCAAGATCCAGATGACAAGCCCCTCGCCGTAGTACTGAGTTACGAGCAATTCATGGAAATGCAGCAAGAACGCGAAAGAATAATTGCGACGCTAGAAACACTGTTTGATAAGACCGAGCAGGCCGATCTGCTCAAGGCGTTGCAGCAAACCCAAAACGGTAAAACAAAGCCCTTTTCAGTTGTTAGAAAGACCCTTGCGAAAGGATCAAAGGGCAAGGGCTAATCAAAGGAGTGCAAGCGTTGTCATGGACTATGAAGTGGAACTTACCAACGTGGCCGAGGATTCATACGACAGGTTTCGGGCAAAAGCCCAAACTTACATCTGTCGTGGATTACACAATCATTCTGCGGTCCGTAATTTCTACGCAATTCAGAAAGCATTGGACGAGACGATACCGCTCGATCCTCTGAATCCTGAACTTGCATTGGTCGGACATCTTTCTTTCTTATACATTTTGCCGCTGGGCCAAGTCTCAATCACCTATACGATTAACGAGGCGAAGCCAGCGGTGATCGTTCAAACAATCGCCCGAACCATTAACAATGAAGGTATGCGCCAGTGGTTGAATACGGGCATTGAAAACGGTGAGTTAGGCCCGCTGCTTCAAAGCCTTGGGATTCAGCCCAGCCTCTTGAAGATGCAAGTCAATTCACGTTACGCACATTAACGAAGGCCGACATTTTCCCTTGTTGGCCCCGAGTACTGGAGTCCGTGACAAAGCGGGCTCTTTTACTTTTTGTGCAGCCCGTTGACTTTTTGGGCAAACGAGACTATTTAGGCAAAGCCTGAATCTTGAATACCTGATACCCACTGTATACCTGTGTATCAGCTTTCCAGTTCCTCACTTATACGCAATCCGCTTCTGAAAACGCTGAATTTCCAGTACCTGGATATGCAATATCCATGTTCGGTTATTTCCTTCTCCTTGCCGTCGCGGTCTGCGTCACTCGTAAGCTCCACGTTTTATTATACTTAGGGTTGCTGCGAGAAATCCTGCACTATGGCATGCGCATTGTCACAAAAAGGACACAAAGTGGAGGTTTCGACAAACCAGAGGATCTAAACCAGGGCGGGCCAAGGGCGCAATTACCAGGGAGAATGATCATGTTTAACTTGCTAGCGGCGGCAACCTCAACACCGGAGCACTCCTTTAAAACCTCAGACCTTGTGGCCGCTCTGATGCACAAGCTCTCCCCGGAGCTTATCAATACAATCAACAGTCTCGGCGTAGACCAGCGTTACTCCACCCTGGAGAACTATCCCGAATTCTTATCTGGAAAGCCGCTGCATGCGACCAGCTCGACCACACAACTGGGCGTCGAGGCCACCCGCAAGTGTATCGAGCAGTGGCAGGGAGATCCTTCTAAAATTGGGCTGCTCATCGCGGCCACGAACACGCCCGATCAGATGTTGCCGTGCCTGGCGTCCGAAGTGATGGGAAAGACTCATGGACTTCTCTCGCGCTCTCTCAGAACCGTAAGCATGCAGGCCCAGGGTTGTTCAGTATTGCTGAAGTCTATAGAAGTTGCCCAATGGTACTTAGCTGCGAACCCGGGCCGGATGGCGATGGTGCTGATGGCAGAATCTCACACTCCTTACGTCGCCCCGCTTTTGCGAAATGAGTACTACGGTTTTCGCGAACTCCTGCGAACACGAAAGGACCACAACTTCAATCGAGACCATTTTGAACAACAAAGGTTGGATACCACCTTCGTCATCCAGTCTATGCTGTTTGGCGATGGAGCTGTGGCGTTGCTGATAGGAAGCGAGGAAGGTAAACCGACCTTTGGACCAATTTCTCACTTAACCAATGAGGAAATGGAAGACGTAAATCTCCTCACGATGACTAGCAATAGTTCTCATGAGTTCATAAAGGGCCGACCACAGTATTTCATGAGATCCGCGGTGCCCGCCCGTGGCGCCCATTATGCTGTCACCACTGTGAAGAACGTCCTCGAACATCCGGATTCACCTGTTTCCGATCTCCGTCAGGTCGACAACTGCTTAATCCACACTGGCAGCAAGAAGATCCTGGATGGCGTATGTTCGCAGCTGGACCTGGATACTGACTCGGCGAAAGTTCATGGTTCCTATGAGGTATTGAAGAACTACGGAAACCTTTCCAGCGCTTCAACGGGTTTCATGCTGGCGGAGAAAAATGATTGGCGGGGCCCCGCGATGGTGGTGGGCTTTGGCGTAGGTTTTACTGCCAGCGCCGGGATAATGAATTACAACTGAGGAGGCGAGCCCTGTCCCGGTCAGGCACCGACATTCTCTAATACCGGTTTCTGCCCCGTGACCGCAGCGATCGCCTCGATGACCTGGGCAAAATCAAACGGCTTACCAATGATCGCGTTCACGAGGTGCTCCTCACCCGCTGGGGGCAAGGTTCCGGCCCCATATCCGGTTACCATGACAATGTTCATTTCGGGACAGCGCTTGCGAATCGCGCGCGCGGTCTCCCACCCGTCCATGTCCGGCATAGCCAGGTCAGTGAAGACCAGATCAAAGTCCGCACAGCCCATCATCCGAACGGCCTCTTGCCCCCCAGTCGCCAACTCAACATTATGATTTAGTGCCTCCAGCATATCAGCCAGTGTTTCGCGTACCGACTCTTCATCGTCGATGACCAGGATCGATAAAGGAGCAGCGTCAACGGGGACCGGCGACTCCTCAACAACGGTAGTTTCAGTCACGCACGCCGGCAAATATATGGTGAACACAGTGCCGTGCCCATGCTCCGAGTCGACTCTTATCGAGCCCTCGTGCCGTTCGATGATGCTGTAACTAACCGACAGACCAAGACCGGTACCTTGTGCACCCTTCGTGGTAAAGAAGGGTTCGAAAATTTTCTGCTGTACGTCTTCGCGCATGCCCGTCCCGGTATCTGCAAACCTCAGACGAAGTCTGCCGCCCTCGCGCACGCAGCTGATCGAGATCTTGCCTCCCCCGGGCATGGCATCAACCGCATTAACAATCAGATTCACAAATACTTCGCGCAACTCTGAAGCGCTACCGGACGTGTTTTGGCCCACACTGGCGTCGAGATCTACTTGATAATCAAGGCCACGTAGACGGGCCTCGTTTTCCCAGCGCGTCCTGGTTATTTCAACCGCATCAACCAGCAAACCGCGCACATCCAGCCTGTCAAACTCTTTCGCCGGGGCCTTGCGAGCGAATGTCTGAATACGACGCACGGTAGCTGCGGCATCTTCCGCGGCAGTTTGGATAATGTCGAGATTGCGCACCAGGGCATCATCGTTCGTTTGCCGCCGAAGTAATTGCGCGCGACCCAGAATCGCCGCTAAGGAATTGTTAAAGTCGTGGGCCACGCCAGACGCGAGTTGGCCCAGGGCGCGCAGTTTATCCGCGCGTGCGACCCGCTCTCGCTCCTCTTTCCGTTCGGTGATATCGCGTGCGATACCGAGTACGCCGGTGGTGCGCCCATCGACGACGAGGGGTGAGTTATCAACACTCGCGTAACGAAGCTCACCGTCGGGCGAGAAGTATCGCATCTGATAGGTCTGAGCTTCACCATTCATCGCCGCTTTGAACTTTTCGGAGACCAGCCCGCGGTCCCCTTCGTAGACCATGTCGAGAAGATTCCGGCCGATAAACTCTTCCCGCTTGTAACCAAGCCCGATCACAGTCGCGCTATTGCACCACTTAAAACGCCCATCAGGATCAACCGCGTATATTGACTCCCGCGCGCTTTCCAGAATGTGGGTCAGCAACGATTGATGCTCGCGCGCTACCGCCTCCACTTTGCGCAATTCTGTAAGATCTCGGGCCGTGCAAACCACAGCCGTTGTATTATTGTTGTCGTCCTGGACCGGCTCAATGGAAACCAGCAGGGGACGGTTACCACCTGAAGGTGTGATCTCGATGGTTACACTTTCTTTATCTTCCAATGCTTTCTCGACAGCACACGTTTGGTCCTCGGCGTTTGTGCGCAGGATGTCGCAACACTTGCGACCCAGCAACGCGCGCGGATCCGAGTGTTCCATGGCGGCACCAGCTCGATTGACCCGCCTTAACAGGCCCGACTTGTCGAAAATAAAGATACCATCAGACATGGCATCAAATGTCGTTTCCCACTCCTGCTTGCCTGCGGCCACCATCTCAAACAATTCCGCTTGAGAGATCCCGATGGCTAACCGTACCGCCACCGCTTCAACCAACGACAACTCATCATCGGTCCAGTGACGCTTGCGATCCGTCTGGTGAATGCAAATAACCCCACGGAACTGCCCCTTGACGATCACCGGATAGTAGATCTGAGAACGGAGATTGACCTTCTGCGCGTGGGCACGAACAAAGGCACTAAACTCGGCAGGTCCGTCCGAATAGTTTAGCGCGTCATTGATTACCAGAGGCTGGAGGGTTCCCAATAGATAGCGGCCCACAGGATCGTCGTAACTGGCATCCTGGTAAACGCCAGTACATCCCGGCGCCACAAACTCATGCTCGACGGCGGAAATTGGATTCTCATGGTTGTAGAGATGAAGGTGTACGCGCGAAGCGGATAGGGCGCCTCCCAATTCTCTGGTTGCCGTACTCAAAACTTCCGGCAGGCTGAGTGAGGCACGAATTGCGATGGTCAGACGGTTGACCAGGGCTTCGCGAATCGAAGTAGCCTCCGCCTTTTGATAAAGCTTTGCCTGACGAATAGCAATCCCGGTCTGATCCGCTACTGCCCTGGCGAGCGTAATATCAGACTCGCTCCAATTCCGCATCTCCCGAGTTGTCGAGAGCGCGAAGGCGGCAGGCACGTCGTCGTCAACTCTGATCGCCACGTACATGATCGAGCGCACGTTAGCCCTGCTGAGAATGCGCTCGTAAACTTCCTTTATCCGCTCGTCATGCGGTGCGTCATTGAATACCAGCACGCCGTTCTGATCCAGCGATTCCGCCAGGCCCTTCAACTCTGCCAGGTCAAAGTCGTTGGCGGCCGGCTCAACACCGTCAGCGTGATACTCGGCCACATTCTTAGCCTGTCTAGCTTCTTCGTCCTTCATGAAGAGGGAGCAACGATCCACATTCAAGTATGATCCTAACTCGCGAACTGCTGTCTGGAAAATCTCGGAGCTGTCCAGGGAACAGCGCACCGCCTGAGAGATTCTATGAGTCATCTCTTCACGCTGGGCCTGATACGTTAGAGCTTCTTCGACACGGCGTCGTTCAGTGATGTCGACACCAACGCCGCCGACAAACCTCTTCCCGGCAACATCGGTCATGGGAAACTTGAATACCAGCCAGTGATGCGGCAAGCCGTCCTGCGTAGGCACTGTCTCCACAATCTCCTGGGGTTCGCCCGTCTCAAGGACCAGCAGATCATGTTCGTGAGTCATCCGAGCAGTGTCGGGGGGCAGCCAATCAAAGCTGGTGCCACCGCGAAGGAAGCGGAGGTTCTGTCCAAAGAGATCCTCAAATGGTTTGTTAACGTAGACGTAGCGGCCTTCCTCGTCCTTCATGAAAGCGATGGCCGGACTGTTATCCATGAAACTATTGAAAAAAGCCTGGCTTTCAAGCAGGGCGTTCTCAGACAATTTACGTTCAGTTAGATCGCGAGCAAGGCCCTGAACCCCAACGGCTTTCCCTCCACGTTGAATTACGCGTGTACTGACCTCCAGACGTACCCGGCGGCCATCCTTTGCAATCAGATCCAATTCGTACACCGTTGCCGCTTTGCCACTCGCTTTATTAGCAATCGCCTGACGGGCCAAATCCAGATCTTCAGGTGCTATAACATCGGCGATATTCATCCCCGCGGCCTCAGCCCAGCTATAACCTGTGATTCGTTCGCCGGTTCTATTTAGAGAGGTGAAATTTCCCGAGAGGTCGTGGGTATAAATGATGTCATTGGCATTTTCAAAAAGCTCGCGATAGCGCTCTTCATTGTCGCGTAAAGCTCTTTCCGCTTTCCGATTTTCGGTTATGTCAGTCGCAACCCCGATCATCCCCACCACTTTGCCATTCTCGTCCGTCAGTGGCGAGTAGCGGATGTCGAAGACCAAATCCCCTACTTCAACTGCTGCCGAAGAGGCTTCACCCGCTAAGCAGCGACGTACATGCTTAAGGATCTCAGGCGTCTCGCGATAAATTTCGTATACAGACTGACCTACTACCTCACCCGGCTTCAGTCCCAGGCTCTTTAGTCCCTCACCTTCAGATAAGGTGAACATACCGTTCTGATCTATGGCGAATAGCACTAGGGAGGCGCTGCCGACCACTGTACGCAGGCGGGCTTCGGTCTGCCGGAGCGATTCGCGAGCGCGCTTGCGCTCCGTTACGTCGCGAATAACAGCCTGGACTGCAGGTTGACCTCTAAACGTAAAGGGCATCCCTGTCGCTTCAACATCAATAATCTCACCATTGAGCTTCAGGTGCTTCTGTTCACTGAGTGTGGATGGCTCTCCAAGTTCGTGGATGTCGCGCATGCGTCGCAGCACCAGGGCGCGATAATCCGGGTGCACTCGCTCCAGTACCGGCTGACCGATCAATTCCTCAACACCAGACGCTCCCCAAAGATTTAGCGCCGCGCGATTGACGTATACGAGATTATCTTCACAGATCAGTACAATCGCATCTGGCGAGAGTTCAACCAGGCGGCGGTAGCGCTCCTCGCTCTCCTGGAGCGCCTCTTCCGAAAGCTTCTGTTCGGTAATGTCTCGAACGACGCCACGAACGCAAGCTGGTTGCCCTCGACGATCGCGCTCTACGGTAATCATCCCCTCAAGATAACGAGTCTTACCCTTAGCATCTTTTACGCAATGCAGTGAACGGTCCGGCGAATCAGCGAGGGTTCTCTGAGTCCGCTCTATGTCCCGGGCTGCAGCTTCGGGATCGATTAATTCGCTGAGGTGGACGCCGATGAGTTCGGAAATCGGTCGGTTAAAGAACTGGCTCCCGGCGGCATTGATACTCGTAATGTAGCCATCCATCGACCGCGTGTAGATCATGTCTGCTGCCTGCTCGACGATCGCCCGGTAATGTTTCTCTACCCGGTGACGCTCAGTGAGTCTGGCAACTTTAACCAGCAGCGTCTCATGTCGAAACGGAACATCAAGATAGTCGTCCGCGCCAGCGGTCAATCCTTCCATGCTGTCGTCTGACGTCTGCCGGCTTCCGCTCATTAGCAGGACCGGGATATTTGCGGTTAGGACGTTCTGCTTTATGCGCCGGCAAAGTTCAATACCGTCGAGCACCGGCATTACCACATCGCTAACAACCAGATCCGGCTCGCAAGAGGTCAATAGCTCCAGAGCGCCGGCACCGTCACGGGCCGCGCTCACCTCATAGCCTTCAAGCTCTAGCAGCTCAACAAGCAAATCGAGGACTTTCTGATCATCGTCAACAATCAGAATGCGGCTTGGTTCTGAAGAAAATTTGGTCATGTTGCGGCGTGGTCGGTTGACGGCGCGGTGAGAGAGCGGGGCGGGTCAGTCCCCTAAAGACTAGAATCGAACAAAGTGTGGATTAAGGACGGATGCGGACGCCGGTTTCCCAGCTCGCGAACGTGTCACAGCGGATATGCAGCCCTAACTTCCTCAGCCGGGAGTATAACAGGGTTGGCGCAAGTTGTCTTGAAAGCTCTTCGGAGATGCCCAAAATGAAGGGGTTTGCTCCGAAGGGCTATTTTTTCGATGGAGTCCCGGCTCCCGGTGTTTTGGCGAAGTACCCGGGCCGATAGTTGAGTTTCAACTGCTTACGCAGCTCAGGATTAGTGATCTCAACCTGGATACGACGGTAAGAGCCATCCCGGGACTTGTTTAGCGGAGAATAGGCCAACAAATACTGCTCGCGAAGGTCTCTCTGAATCTGGGCGAAAGCTTCCCGAAGCTCTCTCTCACTATGAGGAAAATAAGCGCGGCCGCCGGTCTGTTCGGCGATCTTGCGTAAGGCACCCTCATTGACCCCAAAGTTGTAACTATCGCCAATGCCAATAGTGTAAATCAACGCATCTGCTTTTTGGGCGCGTTCGATGGCGTCATGCATCTTTACCTGGCTGATAGTGTCTTCGCCGTCGGTGAGCAGGATAATTGCACGCCGGGCGTTATCGGCAGAGTCCTGAAGCAGTTCATTGGAGGTAGCCCACACGGCGTCCCAAATTGCGGTTGAACCAGCGAGCGCTTGATTGGTATCTGAGATCGGCGGCGTTCCACCTACTACAATGCCACCCCCGATGTAGCCGGCCGGAGGCACAAAGTCCACCCGATCGATGGCCCGACGCAAACGCTCGAGACTCCCCGTGAATCCCTGTTCCAGCGTGACCTCACCCGTAAACGAGACAACCGCGGCTTCATCCTTTCCGGGTCGCAACACTGCTTCCAGGAAGGACCGCGCAGCTGCCTTTTCGTCCGGCAGCGTTCGTTCCTCCGAGGCGCTGCAATCGATCAAAATCGCGGCCGAAAGAGGCAGGTCCGCGTTCTGCTGAAAGGTGAATATCTCCTGGGCCTGCCCATCTTCCAACACGCTCACGTCTTCCTTTTTGAGTGTGCTTATGAATCTCTTGTTTTTATCCGCCGCCGTGAAAAAGATACTGGTGAGATTGGTCTCAACCCGCACGACCTCATCAGAGTCCTGTGGCATTTCGTCTTTAAGGCGAGGGGTTGGTCTCGGAGAGGGCCCAGCCCTTTCGGTGTCCCCTGTCCGTCTTGCGCGGCTCTTGTCCTGCGCACTCTCTGATTCTGATGGCTGCTGGGCCAGAGGACGCTCCCAAGCCAACACCACGAGAGCCAGGACCGCCAAGACAACCAGGGCTAAAATCCAGTTCTTAGTTCCAGTAAACAAATCGTCCTCGATTCAGATATCTTAAGGTCTGACGGAATCCGCAATGGCCTTATAGCCATGCTTTGTTCGCACTTTCAAGCCGTCCCGTCCGTTAGCAAGCTTGACCTCGATACGTCTAAAGCTTCCGTCATAACGATCGTTGGAAGGCTTGTAGGTTACGAGATATTGAGCCCGCAACTCCTTGTTAATCCGGTTGAATGACTTCTCAAGCGCCAGCATATCACCAGTGAAAAACGCCATTCCTCCGGTCTCTTCAGCGAGCTTGACCAGATTGTTATCTGCTCTGTTGCGAACCTGTCCCATCTGCACACCCGGCACTGCGCCTGCTAACCCTGCCTTGGTAGATATAGCAAAGATAGTAGTCTCAGTTCGCTGCGCAATGTCGATCGCGTCACTTAGATCGGAGCGACTGTAGGTATCCTCGCCATCTGTGATCACAACCAGCACGCGTCTTCCAGAAACCGATCGCAGTTTCTCGTCGCAGAACTGCCAGACGGCATCGTAGAGCGCCGTTTGCGTTCCTAACTTCTTAACACCGAACACTGCCCGATCAAGCAAATCAAGCTTGTCCGTAAAATCCTGTTTCAAAGTAATTTCGTGATCGAAGGTAGCAAATAGCACCCGATCTTTTCGCGGCCGAACGACGGTCTGTATGAAATTCATCGCCGACTCTTGCTCAAACTTCAGCTTGCCTGCGGTCGAAGGAGATGTGTCCATCAACACAGCGACGTAAAGTTGTGACTCCAGACCCAAGTCATCGGAGAAGGTTTCAATCTTTTGAGTAAGCTTGTCTTCCAAAACCAGAAAATCGCTCTGACTCAACCCGGATACAAACTGCCCCTTCTTGTCGACTACAGTGATAGGCAGACGAACGCGTCGGATAAAGGTTGTGATTGAGTCGGGGTCTTGCCCCAGAACGCGAGGCGGAGTGGCTCTGGGGTCGGCTTTCTGCGCCTGGCCAATAACTAAAGCGCTGAAGAGCACGCAAAAAACAAATGAGAGCCTGCACCGGAAACCGGATATTGAAGAAGTCATAATTGATTAATCGTAAGAATACCCAAGCGGTGCTTGTATATTAGCCTTTGCAAATGACCTGCGCTTCGATGCCGGGGCCACCGACCCTCGTTGCCCCCGTTCAGAATCCGAACAACCAGGCGGGCGTTACACCGACATGAAAGCATACTGGGGAGCTACAAACCAAGCTCGCTCGCGGTTCTTCGGAGAGCTTCTACCCAATAGTTTGGACGCAGACGCGATGGTACTATGGCCAGGTCCCGGAGAATCAGCGGCGACTCGCATTGCGCAATTGCTAGAGCTCTTCATGCCCGATTCACCCAATCGCTCATCAACCGAAAACACTGCACAGATGCCTGAGCATATCGCTCACTACAGCATCCTTCAGAGACTGGGCAAGGGCGGAATGGGTGAGGTTTTTTTGGGCGAAGATACGAAACAACATAATCGTAAAGTCGCCCTCACGGTACTTCCGCCTGAACTGACGCGAGACGAAAGCCGGCGGCGTCGTTTCCAACAAGAAGCCAGAGCCATACTCACTCTTAATCACCCGAACATTCTGACCATTTTCGAAATCGGTCAGACTGATACCGCTCACTACATCGCCACCGAATTCATCGAAGGTGGCACGCTGCGGCAATGTCTCTGGCGGGGTCGAATAAAGATCGATGAAGCCATCGGCATTGCCATCAGGTCGCCATGGCCCTGGAGGCAGCCCATGCAGCAGGCATCGTTCATCGCGACATCAAGCCGGAAAACATCATGCTGCGTAACGACCGGTTCGTACGAGATCGGTTGATCAAAGTACTGGATTTTGGTCTTGCAAAACTGGTGGAACGAGAAGGACCTGCTTCCGACCCCGAAGCAGTGACGATGACCATCAGCAACACTAGTCCGGGGGCGATCCTGGGCACCACAGGTTATATGTCACCGGAGCAAACGCAGGGTGAGGACGTAGATACACGTTCGGACATCTTTAGTTTGGGTGTCGTGCTTTACGAGATGGTGGCAGGCCGAGCGCCATTTACGGGACCCACTGATAGTCACGTCAGAGTCTCAGTAATCGATCACGATCCAGTGCCACTGTCGCACCACTCGCCCGACGTTCCTCGACAACTAGAGCGGATAGCTTCCAAGGCACTCGCCAAAGACCTGAGCAAGCGTTACCAAACTATTAACGCCACTCTCCCTACTGTTCGTCTAGCGTCACTTCGCTTCGGACTCCAGGATCGCAACGAGCTCTTCAAGCTCAGCGGGAATTGGAGCGCTGAATTTCATGCTCTTACCTGTGGTCGGATGACGAAATCCCAGTCGCTCGGCATGAAGGAAATGCCTGCCGAGCTTGCGAATCTGCGCCTTCAATTTCGGGTCCAGTACTGTTTTGTCACGGCCCCCGCCATAAACTTCATCGCCCACCACCGGATGCTTCAGCCAGGAGAGGTGCACCCGGATTTGATGAGTGCGTCCGGTTTTCAACTCAACATCGAGTAAAGTGAAGCGATCATACCGCCGCCGAGTGGTGTACAGCGACAACGCCGACCTTCCGGCCCGGATGACAGCCATTCGAGTCCGGTTGCGCGGGTCGCGGGCGATAGATTGATCGATCTGCCCGCTGTCGTTTTCTACAACTCCATGAACAAGTGCAATGTAAGACTTAAACACCTCACGAGCGCGAAACTGATCCCCCAGCTTCTCATGGGCCAAATCCGTTTTGGCGGCCACCAGCAGTCCTGATGTGTCTTTGTCGAGTCGATGCACGATCCCCGGCCGAATCGTTCCACCTTGACTTGAGAGATGTTGAAAATGAAACGCCAGCCCGTTGGCCAGGGTGCCAGACTGTACACCCGCGGCCGGATGGACCACGAGACCGGCTGCTTTATTGACCACGATCAGGTCGGAATCTTCGTAAACGATCGCCAGCGGAATGTCTTCCGAAGCAAAGGCGACTGTAGGCGAGGAAACCAGTTCTACTTCTATCTCGTCATTTTCGTGCAGCTTATGTGAAGACTTCGCAGATCTCCCATTGACCAGAACCTCTGCGTCTTCAATCAATTGTTGGAGTCGCGCACGGCTCCACCCTTCGATGTTAGTGGCCAGATAAGTGTCCAGCCGCGACCCGGTGTCGGCCTCGTTAACGCGCAAGGTCACAAACTCATTGTCAGAAGGAGACTCTTGCTGGCGGGTATCCATGAAGCTCGTGTAGGGGCGTCCCTCCGTGGGCGCCCGCGGTGACCGTCACAAAGGGGGGCGCCCACAGAGGGACGCCCCTACAACTATCTCCTACGGCCTTCATCCGTTCTTTCGCTCAAACTCTTTCATAAACGACACCAGCGCTTCGACACCTTCGCGCGGGAAGGCATTGTAGATGGACGCTCGGACTCCACCCACCGAACGGTGTCCTTTCAATCCATCCAGGCCCTGGGCTGTAGCTTCGGAGGTGAACTTCTTTTCGAGTTCCTCGGACGGCAGACGGTAGGTTACGTTCATTAAAGAACGAGAGTCGGTATCGGCAGGTCCCCGGTAAAAGTCGGTCGAGTCGATCGCATCGTAAAGAAGCCCCGCCTTCTCTTCGTTCTCTCGCTGCATTGCTGAGAGGCCACCTTTGTCTTTCACCCACTTGCACACGAGACTGAGGATATAAATGCCCCAGGTATTCGGGGTGTTGTAGAGCGACTTATTCTCCACGTGTATACGGTAGTCGAGCATCGTATGGAGTCCCTCGGGGATTCGCTTCAGAAGATCGTCGCGGAGTATCACGAGCGTGACGCCGCTGGGTCCCATATTCTTTTGCGCACCTGCGTAGATCAGAGCGTATTTCTCAATTGGGATCGTATGAGACAGAATATCGGACGAAGCATCGGCCACGAGTGGAACATCGCCTACCTTTGGCTCTTGCTTCCATTCCACTCCTTCAATGGTTTCATTGGTCGTAAAGTGAACGTAGGCCGCGTTGGGATCGAGAGTCAGCTCGCTATCGGTGGGAACCCTGGTGAACCCGCCATCCGCCATGCTGGCTGCCACCTTCGCGGAACCTGAGCGCTTGGCCTCTTTTAATGCCTTCTTGCCCCAACTGCCGGTGATGATGTAGTCAGCGCTGGCGTGCTCCGCCAGAAAATTCAAAGCCAGCATGGAAAACTGCAGGCTCGCACCACCTTGCAGGAAAAGGACGTGATAGTTATCCGGCACGCCTAGTAAATCTCTGATGCCGGAATCGGCACGGCTGAGAATCTCATCAAACGTCTTGGATCGATGACTGATCTCCATCACTGACATGCCCACACCGGGGAGGGACAGCATGTCGCGGCGCGCCTCTTCCAAGACCGGTAACGGCAATACTGCCGGGCCGGCACTGAAGTTAAAAATCCGCTCAGTCATTCTTCCTCCACTGATCATAGATTGTTTGGTTACCATTTACGGTCTACTCCTTCTGGTCCTTCGTGACGGGGGTTTCGTTGTTTCCGTCGCCAAAATACGGCCGTAAAACTCGCCCAGCCATCCTGACCACGAAGGAACGAGGCACCAGCCGCTCTGATTCGATCATGAGCAGGTTTGACCAACCTGAAACTATGTGACTCTTGCCGCGCGCCAGCCCACGCAAGGCCGTGTCAACCACGTCTTCCGGTGTCTGCGCCGCGCGCATGGGGGGCATCTGAATCTGAGCAGCCTCAAAAAAGTTTGTTTCGGTCACGCCCGGGCAAAGAGCCATTACCTGTACTCCGTGAGATCGATTCTCCTCCCACAGAGCTTCCGAGAAGGAGAGCACAAACGCTTTAGTGGCTGCATACGTGGCCATGAAGGGGACTGGTTGAAACCCCGCCGTAGAAGCGACGTTGATAATTGTCCCCCGTTTCCGAACGCGCATCGGCACCAGAAATCGATATGTTAAATCAACCAACCCCTTCACATTCAAGTCGATCATCTCAAGCTCATGGGCCACATCAAGCCTGTAAAATTCTCCCATTGAACCAAAGCCGGCATTGTTGATGAGCATATCAATGACGAGTCCACGCTTTTCCGTCTCCTCAAACAAACGTGCCGGCGATTCCGGTTTCGAAAGATCTATCGCAACGTACTGGGCCCTGATGCTGTTGATGCGACCCAGTTCATTGCACAATGAAACAAGCTTGTCTTCAGACCGCGCTACCAGGACAACATTGCGGCCCAGCGCTGCAAACCTTCGCGCGAAGGCTTCGCCTATGCCACTCGACGCGCCGGTAATGAGAGTGGTATTCATTCGTGACTCAACTTCAGTAAATTGAGTTCGATCACGTCAGCATTTTCGGTGCGTAAGCGCTTCAGCGTCTGGGGCGACGGCGCGTTATCTAGATTGATCCGTGCGACAGCAGCGGCAGCCCCCTCAAAAACGATATTTTCCATCTCCTGCACGTTGATCTGTTCGGCCTTGATTGCGTCAAGCACGCCGGCCAACACCCCCGGACGATCCAGATGACGCACAACCAGTCGGTGGGTTGCCGGCGTTTGCCGAGCTAGATTCACGACGTTCGGAACCTTACCCGTCTCCTTAAACTCCCTAACTATGCGGACTGTCTCCGCGGCGATGGCCTCTTGCGCCTGATCCGTCGAAGCACCAATGTGATGGGTGCCGAAGAGATTTGGCTCATCTCGAATAGGATCACTAAACTCGCCGGTTGCGGAGGTGGGCTCGTTCGCGAACACGTCAAGTCCCACTCGTAACCCGCGACTCCTCATTGCTTCAACCAGCGCTGCCTGATTCACCACTTCACCTCGCGCGGTATTGACGAAGTAAGCCCCTTCACGCACCGCGGCAAAGAATTCGGCGTCAATGAAATCTTTCGTTTTTGGATTCAATGCCAGGTGCACACTGACCACATCAGCTTCCCCCGCGACGTTCACGGCCTGCGCTCGATATTCAACTCCAATCTCCGCGGCGCGATCCGGAGTTAGACTCCGGCTCCACGCTATAACCCGCATACCGAAGGCCTGCGCCCGCGGGATCATCTCCTGCCCGATCTTGCCGAGACCAATCAGCCCAAGGGTTCGACCATACAGACCGCGCGCCCTGGAAAACTCCTTCTTGTTCCACTCACCGCGTCGCAAGCTAATCACGTTATCCGCGATGCGGCGATCCAGCGCCAGAATCAGTGCAAAGGCCAACTCCGCCACGGCAATCGAATTCTTACCCGGACAGTTCGAAACGTAGATCCCTCGTCTTGACGCCGCGGCCACGTCGATCGTGTTGAAACCCGCTCCGGCTCGGACCACCAGCTTGATTTGGCCGGCAGCCAGCATGGCTTCGGTAACCTTCGTACCGCGCACTACCAGCACATCCGGGGTTTCCTTGCGTATCGCCTCAACCAGCGCGTCGTCCTTCAGGTCAGGCTGAAACGAAATCTCACAACCGATGGCTTGTAGACCGTCGCGCCCGGACTGTTCGAATTTGTCAGCGATTAAGACAA
>JBGTLM010000254.1:0-16151 GCA_041744135.1 Pyrinomonadaceae bacterium | reverse complement strand
GGAGTCTTAGCAGGCCGATGAAAAGGGGCGGACCATTCTCAGGAAGAAAAGCGATCGGTAACCGGCTTAGAGAAGCCAAACAGAACGCGAAGAGACTGTTAGACTCCGGCGTGCTGCTGGCCGCGGGAACAGATGCGCCTTACCCAGGCGTGTTTCAAGGCGAAGGCATTCACCGAGAACTGGAGCTGTTGGTGGAAGCCTGACTCTCACCGCGCGGTCAAGCAACAAGAATTCACTGTCCACTAGGATTGAGTGACGCGACAAACCTGCCCGGTCGCTACCGCTCATCGGTTCTGTAGTTGGGCGACTCTTAAACTATGCAGTACCAACCGCTGCCAAGCCAGCGGACTACGAGGAGTTGAAGCAATGCTGCCTGAGAATGTCGGCTATATATTCGATGCACCGCTCAAGCTCGCCCCTGCGCAGCCGGCCGTGCTGCAGGACGAGACGGTTCTCACCTTCGAGGAATTGGACGCGCGCTGCAACCAAATGGCAAATACGCTCTGGCAGCTGGGCGTGAGGGCGGGAGACAGGGTCGCGCTCATGTTTAGCAACGACTATCGCTTTTTGGAGTCGTTGTTTGGGCCCATGCGTCTGGGCGCCGTCGCCGTGCCGTTGAACACGCGAATGGGAGACTATGCGCTCGCTTACGTGATAGAGGATTCAGAAGCCAAAGTCTTGATTGCGAACGCGGAGATGGCCGACCGGGCCCGCGCGCTGTGCGAGAGTCTCCCCGGCGTGAAACATATCGTCGCCGCTGGTGCAAAGATGGATGGAGCGCTCGAATACGAAGCGGCGTTGCAAGCCGCCTCATCGTCGCTCGACCGCCGCCCGACCGAGCCCAGCGAAATCTGCATGCAGCCTTACACCTCCGGCTCTACCGGCAAGCCGAAAGGCGTATTGCTGACGCACGGCGGGCAGATCTGGAACGCTGACATGATGCGGAAAGCGATCCTGGTAGACGACACTGAGCGCGCCCTGGTCGCGGTTCCACTCTTCCACAAGAACGCTATGGCGGCGGCGGTCAAACCCTTCCTGATCGGCGGCGGCTCGTTGGTAATTCTGCCCGGCTTCAACGCTCTCCAGGTGATTGAAGCCATCGAGAAATACCGGATCACCTATATGACGGGTGTGCCGGCGATGTACAAAATGATTTTGGCCGAAAAGGAGGCGCTCGCGCGACACGATGTGAGTTCGATCAGGTATGCGAAATGCGGCTCGGCAGAGGTTCCCGAAGATCTGCTTGATGAGTTCCGGCGAGTCTTCGGCGCGCCGATCGCCGAAGGCTACGGCCTGACAGAAGGAGGTCCAGTGCCTTTGACCAACACTCGTTGGGGACTCAAGAAACGTGGGAGCTGTGGCCGTGCCTTCCCCGGTTGCGAGGTCAAGATCGTCTCAACTGAAGACGGCTTCACCGAACTGGGTCCGAACGAGACCGGGGAGTTTGTGACGCGGAATCCCGGTCTCGCGCGAGGTTACTGGAAATTGCCTGAGGCGACCGCGCAGAAGTTCCGTGATGGCTGGCTCTACACCGGCGACCTCCTGCGGCGCGATGAAGACGGCTACTACTTCTTCATAGGGCGCAAGGACGATATGATTAATGTCGCGGGTGAAAACGTCTATCCCAAGGAAGTCGAGGACATTCTCATGCGCCACCCGAATGTCGCTGATGCCTGCGTGGTGCCGGCGTTGCACCAGATTAAGGGCGCCGTGCCGGTCGCCTTCATCGTAGAACGAAAGAAGGAGGCCACCACTGAAGAAGAGCTCAAACAGTTCTTCCTCAAACATGGCGCGCCTTACGCACACCCGCGGCGAGTCTATTTCTTCGACTCCATGCCGCTGGGGGGAACGGGCAAGATCGATCGGAGTGCATTGAAACGGCTCGCGCAAGAACGCATGGGGGTGAACTGATAATGGAAATGCCGAGTCTGGCTTCCTCGCCGTATCAAAGATTTCTCGGCCTGACTCTGACGCGAGCAGAGGATGGGCTGGTCGAGATCCGCCTGCCGTTCCGGGAGGAGTTTCTTCGCCAGGATGACTCAGACTGGTTGCATGGAGGTATCTTGAGCGCGCTGATTGATATTGCCGGAGATTACGCCATCGTCACGAAGTCTGGCGTTGGCGTACCGACGGTCGACCTTCGGGTGGACTATCTGCGTCCCGCGCGCCGTGGCGATCTGGTGGCCATCGCGCGTACCGTTAGGGTCGGTCGCACTATCGGAGTTGCTGATGTAGAGGTGCGAGACACCGGCGGGGTCCTGGTCGCTGTGGGGCGCGGCGTGTACGCAATGCCCAAGTCATAATCGCGAGCGATGTGGCTCAGAGGTAAGCCCAACTTCGAATAAACCCCCCGAGATGAGTTATGTTAAGCGGTGTTTGGGCGCTGATCCCGGTAAAAGATTTTCAGGACTCAAAGCAACGGTTGCGAAGAGCAATATCAGCTGTCACGCGCAGCCGCCTCGCTGAGGCGATGTTTCGCGATGTGCTTGCCGCGTTGACTTCGGTCCCTCGTCTCGAGCGCATTGCTATTGTCACGAAAGACAGGCGCGCTATACAGATCGCCACTGAGTTTAACGCCTTCGTGATTCATGAATCCGAGAATCGAGGGCACACCGAGGCGGTAGCGCAAGCCACGAAAGTGTTGCTACATCGTGGAGTCCGTACGATGCTGGTCGTACCCGGAGACATCCCGTTCATTACGACTGAAGATGTGGATGCGGTGCTCAAGGCGGGTAGCTTCGCCGACATCGTCCTCGTCCCGGCGCATGACAGACGAGGCACCAACGCAGTTTTGCTTACGCCGCCGAGTATCTTGCCACTGAAATTTGGCGATGACAGTTTTCGTCCGCACTTCGAATCGGCGCAGGCGCTGAAAGTACGCGTGACGGTTCTTCATTTGCCGAATATCGGACTTGATATTGACACTCCGGCGGATCTGGCTGCACTGGCCGAATGGCCGGACCGGGCGGCGCGGACTAGAACGCATCTCCTACTGGAAGAGACTTAAAGCGAGAATCATTTATGAAAGAATCCGAGCGGATCTCGATCGTCGGGGGGACCGGTGATCAAGGACTGGGCCTGGCACTGAGATTGGCTCAGACAGGCCGCGAAATTATCATTGGCTCGCGCGACCGCGGTCGTGCCGAATCGGCAGCCAACCGTGCTCGCTCGCTCTTAGGTGCAGAAGCCCGTATCGAAGCGATGGACAACGCTGAGGCCGTTAGCGCCACGTCCGTTATCGTGCTGACTGTGCCCTTCTCCGCCCAGCTAGGAATCCTTAAGAGTGTTAAGTCGAGCTTCAAACCTGGTGACCTGTTGATCGATGTGACCGTGCCGCTGGAAACCGCTGTGGGTGGGCGAGCCAGCCGGCTGCTGGGGGTGTGGGCGGGTTCGGCAGCTGAGCAGACGGCGCGAGCTGTGCCCGCAGGCGTCGAAGTTGTGTCTGCTTTTCAGAATGTCCCGGCAGCCAGCTTGCAAGAATTGAGCAGGCCGGTTGATTGCGATATTTTCGTTTGCGGTAATAACTCGGAGAGCAAAGGTCGGGTTCGGACATTGGTAGAAGCGATAAAGAACTGCCGGTACGTGGACGGAGGGCCATTGGAAAATTCACGGATTGTTGAGGCGATCACAGCACTGTTGGTATCAATTAACATCAGGCACAAAACGCATCACGCGGGAATACGTATTACGGGCTTACCAGAAAACAGATGACCTGCGTCCAATCGTCAATAGTTGCTATGTGAAAGATGCTAAAGGAGTCTTACTCTAATGCCTCAAGCGAGCGAAGGGTTGGTAAACAGAATCGCAGAAACTTCGTGCGGTGAACCGATCACCCGCCCAGAGGCCTACCTGCTGATTGAAGAGGCGCGAGAGGAAGAGATCGGCGATTCAATGCGCGCTGCGAGCAGGCTGCGCGACCGCTCCAAGGGCAACACCGTCACATTCTCCAAGAAGGTCTTCATCCCGCTGACAAACATCTGCCGTGACCGCTGCGGCTACTGCACCTTCCGCAAAGACCCCGCGGAACCGGGTGCACACACCATGACGCCGGATGAAGTGATCGCCGTCGCCGAGGCTGGCGGGCGCCTAGGCTGCAAAGAGGCGCTCTTTAGCCTTGGCGATAAACCGGAAGCCGCGTTTCCCGAAGTCCGCGACGAGCTGCGCAAGCTCGGTCATCAAACGACGCTAGGCTACCTTAAGGAGATGTGCCGCCGCGTCTTACTTGAGACTCCGCTGTTGCCTCACAGTAATCCAGGTCAGATGCGGCGCAAAGACCTCGAAGAGTTGAGACCTTTCAATGCGAGCATGGGACTCATGCTGGAGTGCGTGAGCGACAGGCTGATGGCGCCGGGCGGGTCGCATGAGTTGGCGCCTGATAAGCATCCGCGGCTTCGCTTGCGCACGATCGAAGAGGCCGGACGGGCGGGCATACCTTTCACCACCGGAATTCTCATCGGCATCGGCGAGACGCTCGTCGAAAGAGTTGATTCCCTATTTGCGATCCGCGATCTCCATCAGCGTTACGGTCACATTCAAGAGGTGATCATTCAAAACTTCCGCGTTAAGAGCACCATTCCCATGCGCGACCAGGCCGAGCCTTCGCTGCTCGATCTGGCGCGGACGGTCGCGGTGGCCCGACTAATTTTTGGCGGTGAGATGAACATTCAAGTGCCGCCCAACCTTAGCCCCGGCGACTACCCATTTCTGCTCGGCGCTGGCATCAACGACTGGGGAGGGATTTCGCCCCTAACGATCGATCACATTAACCCGGAAGCCCCCTGGCCCCACATCGAAAGGTTAAGAGAAAAGACCGCCGGCGCCGGATTCGTTCTGAGGGAACGGCTCGCCGTCTATCCTGAATTCGCGCGGCGCGATGAGTTTTCTTCGGAACCGGCGCGCGAGCGCGTCAACTCCATGTGCGATGAGGAAGGTTATGCACGAACCCAATAAAGCGACACGGCACTCTGTGGAATTTTATCTCGCCGGTCTTGGGGCGACGGATGTAGCCCTCGATCCGATCGACGCCAAGACGGCGCGGGCCCTCGATTTCGCTCTGGCTGGAAAAGAGCTGTCGGCTGACGACGGGATGACGCTCGCGGCCGCGGAGGGAAGGGAACTGCAAGCCCTGATCGCCGCCGCCGATCGCGTGCGCCACGATACGGTTGGCGACGTTGTGACCTACGTCGTAAATCGCAACGTCAACTTCACCAATATCTGCTTTATCGGTTGTCGCTTCTGCGCTTTCAGCCGGACTCCTCACCAGGACGACGCCTATTTTTTGACACAAGACGAGATCAGCCGGCGTGCCGCCGAGGCCTGGCAGAGCGGGGCGACGGAGGTTTGCGTGCAGGGCGGCTTGCCACGCGGGATGGACGGCTACCACTATCGGGACGTGTTGCGGGCGATCAAGAAGGGGGCGCCTCTGATCCACATTCATGCTTATTCTCCGATGGAGGTGGTCTACGGGGTCGAGCGAACGGGTCTGTCTTTGACTGAGTATCTGCTGATGCTCAAAGAAGCAGGGCTAGGCACATTGCCGGGAACGGCGGCCGAGATACTGGATGACGGTGTGCGCAGCCAAATCTCGCGTCAGAAGCTAACGGTCAAGCAGTGGGTTGAGGTGATCACGACCGCGCACCGGCTGGGGATTCGCACAACCTCGACGATGATGTACGGTCACGTCGAAAACAGCGAGCACTGGGTAAGACAGCTGGTGCTGTTGCGCGAAATACAAAAGCAGACCGGGGGCTTCACGGAGTTTGTGCCTCTCGGTTTCGTCCATCAAAATACGCTGCTATATCAGATTGGTGGTGCACGACCCGGCCCGACGATTGAAGAGCACCTGAAGGTGCATGCGCTGGCGCGGCTGATGCTGCGAGGGTGGATCGATAACATTCAGGTCTCCTGGGTGAAGCTGGGCCGGGAGCTGTCGCAGGCCTGTATGCGAGCCGGTGCTAATGATTACGGCGGGACGCTGATGGAAGAAAACATCTCGCGGCTGGCTGGGGCAACGGCCGGAGAATATCTATCCCCAGAAGAGTTTCAGGCGCGGATAACAGAGATAGGGAGAATACCGGCGGAGCGCTCGACCAGATACGAGATACTAAAGCGTTACGCAGCATGAGTTGGAAGATGCAAGAGCACATCCGTTAGATTTACACCGACACGGCCTATTCCTTTCCATCGCGGCATACCGCAAACAAACAGTTTCACGCAAAGGCGCAAAGACGCAAAGTCCACTCCGATTTGTTCGTTGCGTTCTTTGCACCTTTGCACCTTTGCGTCTTTGCGTGAAACTTCTTGCTGAGAAAGGAACAAGATACGGAGCGTCGCTTTGAATAGGATTGAACTCATCGGCCTCGAAGGCATTTCTGAGATCAGGTCGGGAGAAAAGCTCGCTGTCCAGATCAGCGAGGCCGCTCGGCGGACCGATGTAAACATCGCCGCGGATGACATACTGGTGGTGGCCCAGAAGGTCATTTCTAAAGCTGAGGGCAGATTGGTTCGGCTGGCTGATGTCGACCCATCTATATTCGCGCGGACGATCGCGGGTGAATGTGACGTTGACGCGCGATTGATTGAGCTGGTGTTGCGGGAATCGCGCCGCGTGGTGCGAATGAGCGAGCGAGTCATAATCACCGAGACGCATCACGGCCTGATCTGTGCTAATGCCGGCATCGATCGTTCCAATGTCGTCGGAGAAGATGTCGTCTCCTTGTTACCAGTTGATCCTGACGCTTCGGCCCGGCAACTTCGTCTCGAGCTCGAGGAATTGTTAGCCATCAAGGTAGCGATCATCATCACAGACACGTTCGGGCGTCCGTGGCGTGAAGGCCTAACGAATGTGGCGATCGGTCTCGCGGGGATCACCCCGCTTGAGGATTTTCGTTGTCAACCTGACGACCACGGCAAGTTGCTCAAGGCTACAGTTCTGGCGACCGCCGATGAGGTTGCCGCTGCCGCCGGGTTGATCATGCGCAAGACCAAACGAATGCCCGTGGTATTGGCTAAAGGCTTTGCTTACGAAGCAGGTGAGCACTCTGCGCGGGAGTTATTGCGCGCTCGGGAGCATGACCTATTCCGGTAGTCGTCAGCCCAGGAACCAATGACTAAGCAGCGCGGCCCAAGCCGCAACTAAAGCGATACGATCCACGAACCCACAAGAAATGACGCTAACCAAGTTTCGTGTGATTTGAATTTCGTGTTAATTCGTGTGATTTCGTGGATCGTTTCGCTTTGGTTGCGGCTACAGCCGCTCTGAGCCTCCGTGATTAATTTTATTAGACCACTACCAACGAATAACTAATGATTACTGCCTTAGCTGGTGGCGTCGGCGCCGCGAAGCTTCTCACCGGACTCAGCCGCGTCGTGCAGTCTGAACAGATCTCAGTGATCACTAACACTGGCGACGACATCGTGTTGTTTGGTCTATACATCTCGCCTGACACGGACATCACCGTCTATACGCTTGCTGGGGTGGTTAATCCGGAGACTGGTTGGGGCACTCACAATGATACGTTTCATTGCCTGAAAGCCCTGGAACGGCTGGGTGGCGAAGGCTGGTTTAACTTAGGTGATAGGGATCTGGCCACTCACATCTGGCGCACGGAGCTTTTGCAGCAAGGCCTCACGCTGTCGGAAATTACCGAGCGGCTGAGATGTGCGTTCGGTGTCACCGCGCTCGTCATCCCGATGACTGATTCATACGTGCCGACACGGATTGTGACCGATGAAGGTGTGCTCCATTTCCAAGAGTACCTCGTCAAACGCCGCGCGGAGCCGCGAGTGAGAGAGATCTACTCTGAGAACATCGAGGCGGCCAAACCATCGCCGGCGGCCGTTTCGGCAATCCGTGAAGCGGAGATGGTCATCATCTGTCCGAGCAATCCGCTGATCAGCATTGGACCTATTTTGGCTGTGCCGGGTATGCGGGATCTGCTGCTTCAGACAAAGGCCAAGGTGGTGGCGGTGAGCCCGGTCGTAGGCGGCAGGTCGCTCAAAGGTCCGACAGATCGGATGCTGGCAGATCTCGGTCGTGAAGTGTCGGCGCTTGAAGTGGCGCGCATATATCAGGACTTTGTCGACATTTACATTATTGACGAACAGGATACGCTGCTCAGACCGGCGATCGAAGCACTGGGCCTGCGCGTTGAAGTGACGCAAACCGTGATGCGAGGCATACCTGAAAAAGTCGCTCTCGCGAGAGCGGTACTAGCTGTGAGGTAACATGATCGTCGCCATCGTTGAACACTTCGTACGGCCCGGCATGGTTGAGGGAGCGGAGCGCCGCATCAATGCGAACGGATATCGCATGGCCGCGATGCCGGGCTTCCTCTTCCGCCACGCGCTGGTCTCGTCCGACGATCCGCAAAAGCTCGTGACGCTGACGGCCTGGGAGTCGCCCGAGCACTACGAGCGCTGGCTGGAGCGCCAGCGCGCTGGTGCGGATGGCCCGGGGGCGCCAACCGTCGAGGAAACGCCGTATGTACGGGTGCAGACGGAGGTCTTCACCGTCCGAAGATCACACGTCATCCCTCCGACTTAACCCGTGGACGTCGCGCCGGCCGCTCACTATCGGCGACCTCGATAACTCACCTGCCTCATGTAGTTTGCTTCCTGACAACAACTGCCCTCCTGTAAAATTTCCTCTGTGCGCGAGAGCAGAAACCTTTTGGGCACCTTTGCTGAGCGTGGATCAAGAAAACGATCGTTGGACCTCGATCCTGGAGTACCTCGCGCAGCAAAGCCGACGTACAGCGAGTGTCAATCGGGTCGAGACTCAGGTCCGAACCTCACTCTGATCGCCTATTCGGGAAAATAGTTTTCGCCCAGAGAGTAAGATTAGGCAGTTCCCAAACCACTTACTGGTAGAAGCCGCTAAATCGGTCCCGAGGGCATCGATTCAGGAATGATTCAACCTCTGAAGATCCCTTCCAGTCACGAAGACCTGTTTGCCGACCGCTACCAGCGTCTGCTGACTTGGTCGTTGCAGTTGACGGGTAACGAACGCGAGTCTGCAGAGGACTTGTTACACGACGCCTTTGTTCAGTTCACCTTCACGCAACCAGACCTCGGTAGTATCCGAAATCTTGACGGCTATTTCTACGGGATGCTTCGCAACTTACACCTCTCTCAAGTGAGGAGAGAGACACACAATCGCTTGCAACAACTCTCAGTCATTGAATACGACTCGGCGGAAGACGGGCTCCGCACTACCGATTTACGTGACCAGTTACAGATCCAGGACGAGTTGCGCAGGGTCTGTCACTACGCGTGCGTACGCAAGGAGACTACGCGTGCCGCCAGCGTCCTGATTCTCCGCTTCTTTCACGGTTACTACCCCAGCGAAATTGCCCAGCTCTTACGTACCTCACGGCAGGCTATTGATGTTCGACTTCTGATTGCACGTCGTGAGGCCCGACTTTCTTTCCAGAGTCCACCAGCGCTTAACTTCCCGGGAGGGCGTCAGGTGCCGGAAGTCTTGCCAACCGCGATGGCCCGCACCACCGATGATTTTCTTAATGAGCTGCGTCTGATGATCTTCCACTCAAACAGCGGTGACTGCCTATCCCAAAAACAGCTTCACGATCTCTACTCCGTCACACACGGCAGTCCGATAGAGTGCGGGCATCTGGCCCATCTTGTCAGCTGCCCGACCTGTCTTGACGAGGTGAACGGTATGCTTGGCTTGCCTTTGCTACGGGATCGAATTCCAACAGAGACGCTCGGCCGTGACAAACGAGATAAACGTCCAAAGGGACCAGATGGTGGAGGCCCGCAGGGCGGCGCGCCCGGAATCAGCAGTTGGCGGCGACGAGCCCGCAGAGTATTCGAGCATAAGCCACAAGAGTTGTGCGTGGCCGTCAATGGTTACGTTCAGGCATCGCAGACAGTCAATTCGGAACTAAGCGAGCTGAATCTTAATATCGATTTGACGGAAGACATCTCTTTCGTGGAGGTGTTTAGCGAGCAGAAACTTCGCCTGCTACTTCTGAACATCGATGAGCCGCCACCGACGGGTCCAGGCCAGCGCGCCCAGCTGATCGAGATGAGTGATGGCCGCACCTTGAGTCTGACGTTGGAATTTCGCAGTCCCTGGCCGTTGCTCCAGGTTGCCTACCATGACCCGACTTACAGAGAAGTCCAGGAACTTCTCAATAGCTTCGCGTCGGAAGACACTGGGCTGCCCTCGCTTGCCATGTCAGAACCGCGAGCGGTAGCGACTGGGTCGCAGGGCCACTTGTCAGAACCGGGAGCGGTAGCGACCGGGTCGATTAAGCGCCAGGACCGAATAATAACCGGAGCGAACCCGGTCGCTACCGCTCGCCGTTCTGACATGTCTCGCGTCCGGCGGGCCTTATTCGATCGTGGCTTCTGGCTTCGTCCGGCGACAATTACGGGGGTCTTCGCGCTGATTCTGATCGCCGCCGTATTATTGACACAGTTGGACGTCAACACTCCGCCACTCTCAGCTCAGGAGTTGTTGCGACAGGCTTCGGTAGCAGAACAGTCAATCGCCTCCAGAACCGACACAGTGTTGCATCGCATGATCACCGTTGAAGAGCACAACACAAACAGCGGCTCATTACTTGCGCGACACAGAATTGAGGTCTGGCACAGTGCTGAAAAGGGCGTGACTGCGCGCCGCTTCTTTGACGAGAAGAACAACCTGGTTGCCGGTGAGTGGGAGCGCGCTGATGGACGCACTATCTACCATCACGGATCAAAACCCGAACGGCGAGCGACGGCTGACAGACAAGCAGCAGCGCTGCTGGGCTTTGAGAATGCGTGGCGATCAGAACTCTCTGCAAAGAAGTTTGGCTCGCTTGTAGGCAATGCCGGCCAGACATCGGTTGAAGAGCGGCCCGGCGCATATGTGATCAGCTATCAACGGAGGGCAGAGGTTGGTGGCCCAGGGCTGGTCAAAGCAAACCTGATATTAAGCCGTGCTGATCTACACGCCATCAAGATGACGCTGGTCGTCGCGTCTCAGCCGACAGACACTCCAGGACTAACCGCAGACCACCGACAAGACGCCAATCGGCAATCGGCAATCGGCAAATGGCAATACCGTGAGTATCGCTTCATGGAGACAAGCTTTGAACGTCACGCGCCCACGACGGTGGCGCCTGCGGTATTCGAGCCTGAACCGGAACTACTTACGGAAAGGATGAAGGATGAAGGCGGAAGGATGAAGATGAAGACCGATAACGAAGGCGTTCATCCTTCCGCCTTCATCCCTCATCCTTTCGTTGTGGCGACAGCCGAGTTGGAAGTCGAAGTGTTGAGTCTAATCAATCAAGTTGGGGCCGACCTGGGCGATCAGGTGAGTGTGCGACGTACAACTGAAGGCCAATTGCTGGTGCAGGGGATCGTAGAGACCGACCGGCGCAAGGATGAAATTCTTCACTCGCTTAGTCCGATTGCCGCGAATCCCGCGGTGAAGATAAAAGTTCAAACAGTCAGCGAGGCTTTGCGAGAGCAAGCGAAATCACGAAGTCCTTCCCCTGGACCAGCGACGGTCGAACGACTTGAGTCCGCCAACAACAAGATTCCGGCAGACGCTGATCTGCGGCGCTACTTTGCAGCAAGAGGAGCGAACGGCGCGCAGTTGGACCAGAGCATAAACCAGTTTGCGGGTCGTATGGTGGATCGTTCTCTTCAGGTTCTGCGTCATGCCGGCGCGCTAGAACGTCTGGCGCAGAGGTTTTCATTTGAGCAACTGCGCACGCTCGACCAGGAAGCGCGGAAAAAATGGTTGAGCCTTTTGCGCGCGCACGCGCAGGCGCTTGACCGCGAGTTGGGTGGCCTCCGCCGCGAACTGGGACCTTTCATCTCTTCCGAATCACCCACTGGTTCGCAGGAAGGGATGAAGCAGGAACCTATGAAGCTCGATACCGACCGGGATTTGCAGCAAGCCGTCCATCGCTTGTTTGAGCTTTGCTCTGCCATTGACCAGGCCGTCCGCTCCGCATTCACGATCTCCGAGAATAACTCCAACGCATCGGCAATTAGGTCAGCGCAATTCTCGCGTTCGCTGAGCGGTGCGAAGGCGCTTGCGAAGAGTATTGAGGCCGCAATCCGACCGTGAGCTTACAGAACCGGGAGCGGTAGAAGCTGTGAAAAAACGCTTCATTTTCGATACTAAAAGAAATTAGCCGCGGACTAAAGCGGATGACGCGGAACAGAACACATGAAGTGGTTAAAAAGCCTACGAATGAGCTCTGCTTTACTATCACTCTGATTGATCTGTCTCATCCCCGTTAATCAGCGGTAAGTTTTTTCACAGCTTTTACCGCTCCTTGTTTTGTAATTGAGTTTTTCTGGTTGCACATTCTGATTAGGAGAACCCCATGATTCGCTGTAACACTCTATCATTCGCCGCTCGTTGCTTGCTCTTTTGTCTTCTCTTGGCTCCTGCCTTTTGGCTGCCGACTCCTGTTTTCGGCCAAAGCATTGCTGCAACGTTGAGCGGAAGAGTCGAAGATCAAAACGGCGCTGCAATACCAGACGTGACCGTCACCGTCGTGAACAAGGGCACACAGCTGACGCGAGAAGCAACCAGCAACGATGAAGGCTCTTTCACGATTCCTTTGCTGCCCCCGGGCGGCTATACATTGAGAGCACAAGGTCAAGGATTCGCTCCTGTCGAATTTCCAAACGTGGTGCTGAACGTCGGCGATCAGAAGGCGCTGCAGATTCAGTTGAAGGCTGGCGATGTCAGTGAGACTGTGCAAGTAACCAACGATGCGTCACTGATTGATGAATCACCGGCGGTGGGCACGCTAGTAGATCGGCAATTTGTGGAGAATCTGCCACTCAACGGCCGAAGCTTCAACACCTTACTTGAGCTTACCCCTGGTGTGAATCTCTTCAATGGAAATACATCTTCGGGAGGAACGGAGCGAGGAAACCTCAGCGTCAACGGACAGCGGGCCGACGCCAATTACACGACTGTTGATGGCGTCGGCGCCAATGTCGGGTCAAATCTCTTTGCGGGCCCTGGACAGAACGAATCTGGTTCGGTGATGGCCAGCAACGTACAGGGCGGGACAAGCAATCTTGTCTCAATGGACGCGCTTCAGGAATTCAAGATCCAGACTTCAACCTATGCTCCGGAATTCGGGCACACGCCGGGCGGTCAGATATCAATAGTCACGCGGTCTGGAGCGAATAGGTTCACTGGAACGCTTTTTGAATATTTCCGCAACGATGTACTGGATGCCACGGATTGGTTCAACAATGCCAACCGTCTCGCGAAGCCGCCCCTTCGCCAGAACGATTTCGGCGGGGTGCTTGGCGGGCCGCTGCCGCTGCCGCGTTTCGGCGAAGGCGGACCAGTTTTTGACAGCGGCAAGGATCGGACTTTCTTCTTCTTCTCATACGAAGGATTACGTCTTCTTCAGCCGACCACCGTCATTCAAGACGTTCCTTCCGTTAGTGCTCGCAACGCGGCTCCGTCCTCCATCAGGCCATTCCTGGACGCGTTTCCGTTGCCGACCTCGACGGGTCCGGCAACGACCAATGGATTGGCCACCCTGGCAGCCAGCTCTTCCAATCCGTCCTCGCTGGACGCAACCAGCATTCGGATCGATCACTCGGTCAACAGCAATATCAGCTTGTTTGGCAGATACAACCATGCTCCATCCGATACTGTTACACGCGGTGGGAGCGCCACTCCGAGTTTCCTTTTGACGACCGCTCAGGAGACCGACACGGTGACGGTTGGAGCAACCTTCGTCTTCTCACCAGAATTGAACAATGAACTTCGGGCTAACTACAGCCGAACAAGAGGAGCGTCTTTCTTTTCCCAAGACACCTTTGGCGGAGCCATGCTGCTTCCGGTCTCGCTTCTGCCAAGTCAATTCGTTCCGGGCGCAAGCACTCTTGTCTTTAATCTGGGAGGTAATCTTGCCAGATACAATCTGGGTCCGAACAACGACAATTTTCAGCGTCAAATCAATCTGGCCGACAATGTGTCGTTTACCAAAGGAGGGCACGCGTTCAAATTTGGCGTTGATTACCGCCGACTGGCTCCTACCATCGGAGGAACGGATTATTTGATATCTGCTACGTTATGGGGCCGCGGGGTCAAACGGGGCGCCGACTCCCGGCACCGCCATCTCGGGCATTACGACTCAAGCGCAGGTCAGCAATCGCGTGGCGGAAACTTTTCCGATCTTCACGAGCTTTTCAGCCTATGCCCAGGACACATGGCGCTTCGGTTCTCGCGTTAGCCTTACGTACGGCCTTCGCTGGGAACTCAACCTGCCCCCAACGGCAGGCAGCGGTGAACCACCTTTTGTCGTGACAGGGCTTGATAATCTCCAGACCTTGACACTCGCCCCGAGAGGTACGGAACTATATGCCACAACGTACAACAATTTTGCCCCCCGTATTGGTATTTCATACCAGCTCTTTCAACGACCGGGCAGGGAAACGGTCATCCGGGGCGGTTTCGGGATCTTCTACGACCTGGGATATGGGGCGATTGCTCAGGCATTCACCGGTATCCCATACACCAGGACTCTTACGTTGCCCGCCGGCACGGCTTTTCCGCTCAGTCCGGCTCTAACCGTGCGCCCGCCCCTGACGTTTGCCCCACCCTACGCCCTCGTTCGAGGCTCGGAGCCCGATCTTAAGCTGCCGCGTACTTACCAGTGGAACGTGGCGCTAGACCAATCACTTGGTGCCAGCCAAAAATTTTCCGCGTCATATATTGGAGCCGCCGGGCGAGATCTCCTGCGACAGGAACTCATCACAGGTTCGATCCTGAACCCTGCTTTCACTCAGCTCAATATCACCCGAAACAATGCCCGGTCCGACTATCATGCGCTTCAGCTCCAATATGTGCGTCGCCTGTCACGCGGCTTGCAGGCGCTCGCTTCATATACCTGGTCGAAATCGCTCGACAATTCCTCAGGAGACTCTCTCCTGGCTGTGGCCTCGGAGCTTATCGATCCGGAAGTTGACCGCGGACCGTCTGATTTTGACGTCCGGCATTCATATTCCGCGGCCGTGACATACAATCTGCCGACGCCGTCGAAGTCATCGTTGGGAAAAGCGATCCTTGGAAATTGGTCTATTGACATGATCGTCAGAGGACGCTCGGCTCTGCCGGTCAATGTTGTGGCCGGCTTTCCAACCCCCCGGGTGCTTGGCGCGACAGGGGCCCGTCCGGATTTGGTGCCCGGAGTTCCCATCTATCTTGATGACCCGCTGGTCGCGGGCGGAAGGCGAATCAATCGGGCTGCTTTCAGCACGGCTTCGATTCCCAAAGACGCTGGCGGCACCCATCTTCGGCAGGGCACGCTCGGCCGTAACGCTCAACGGGGTTTTAGCGCTTTTCAACCCGATCTATCGCTCCGCCGCCAATTTGGACTGACAGAGAGAATCAGTCTGCAATTTAAGGCGGAATTATTCAATATCTTCAATCATCCAAATTTCGCCAACCCGGTCATTACTCTGTCGAGTGGCACGTTTGGGCAATCAACTCAAATGCTGGGGCGTGGACTGGGAGGCCTTAGCCCTCTATACCAGCTCGGCGGCCCGCGATCCACTCAGTTCGCTTTGCGGTTGAGTTTTTGATGAGATTACAATATGCGGTGATGGAGTCGTAAATTTGAAGGGTAACGATAAGCTTTGGCGGGCAGCCGGTATTTATGCGGTGGTGATCGCATCGTTTTCAATTCTGCTTATTACCTGTGCCGCCCAGGAGCAAACCAGCCGACAACAGCGGCCTTTTGAAGTAAATGATCTGTTCGAATTGGAAGCCATCGGGCGCTACCTGGGCGGCCCTTACGCGTTTTCTTCTGATGGACGGAAGCTTGCGTTCACACGAGTGCGGCCAAAGAAAACCTTGTCGAACTATAAGTGGGAGTTTCTCTGGGACAACGCTGGCGGCGATGTGTGGATTCAGATGTCCGCCGTCGAGCGGCCTGAGAACATCACGAATGGAATCGAGGACGGTTCGGGATGGTGGGCGCCGCAATGGTCGCCGGATGGGAGCAAGGTGGCGATGCTCTCCACACGCGGCGGTAATGTGCGGGTGTGGGTCTTTGACGTCGGCACCCGGCGGCTGCGGCAACTGAGTCCTCGGGGGGTTGCCATCGGAGAGATTCATGAGCATCCTTTCTTGTGGATTGATTCAG
>JBGTLM010000253.1:0-33764 GCA_041744135.1 Pyrinomonadaceae bacterium | reverse complement strand
ATAACCGCAGTTGTCGGGCCTAACGGCTGCGGCAAGAGTAACGTTGCCGATGCAATTGCCTGGGTCTTGGGAGAACAACGCGTCAAACATCTGCGTGGCGCGGAAATGAAAGACGTGATTTTCCAGGGCTCGCGAAACCGTCAGCCGAGTGGCATGGCGGAAGTAGTCATGCACATGGTGCGGGATGACGTGATTCAACACGAGCCTGATATTGAGGACATCGATTCGACGCTCGAACAGATTGACGACCGGGTAATTAGCCTGGATACGGGTTTACCGCTGAATGCCGGCGCCGTGACCTTAGGGGTTGAGCCGGAAATTGCTTCCCTCCCAACAGACTCGGTGGTGTCAGTCACCGCCGTTCCGGAGGAGATCGCTAAACCCGAAGTCTCACCCCCGGAGAAGGTTACACATAAACGCCATTGGCGGCGACGAAGCCTGGCCCTCGAGTTTCAGCCAGGCGAGTCGGTCGCAGTTACCCGCCGTCTATACCGTTCCGGTGAAAGCGAATACCTTCTGAACAATCGCCAGTGCCGGTTGCGCGACATCCAAGATCTCTTTTCAGGGACTGGACTATCCGGGGGCCACTACGCAATCATCGAGCAAGGACGCATCGGCCAGATTCTTTCGGCCAAGCCAATGGATCGCCGTACGATAATTGAAGAGGCTGCGGGTATTACAAAGTTTCGGGTCCGTCAGCGTGCTGCCGAAGCCCGGCTCGAGTCTGCACGGTCAAATCTTTCCCGCATCGCTGACATCATTTCCGAGATCGACCGTCAAGTTAACAGCCTTCGACGGCAAGCCGCGAAGGCCCGACGTTATCGTGTGCATCGGGAGGAGCTGCGCGATCTACTGCGTCATGTGTTCGTCGCTGAAGATCGAAAGCTAACCCTACTACTCGACGAGACCGAGGCCAAACTGCAGGACGTTTGCGCGCTGGAACGCAGCATGGCAGGCGAGTTGGCGCAACGCGAAGAAGATGCTCGCCAGGCTACTCAGGAGGCCCGTAAGATTGAGGATGAACTGACAGCTGCCCGTGCCGCCGCTGCCGAGGCGGTTCTCAGACGCGATCGCGAGATGCGCGAGCGAACGTATCAGGAGGAACAGGTCGTAGCGCTCGAGAAACGCAACCTGGTGGTGGGAACAGAAATTGAAGCGCTTTCAGCCAGACTCGTTTTGGTTGAGTTTGAGTGCCGACGGCTCCAGGAGGAGGATGCCAGGCTCCGAGCACAAGCCGATGAGAGTGCCTCATCTCTAAGAGGCGCTGAAGAAGCTTATGCGCAAAAGTTGGCCGCGGCCGTAACCGCCGAAACGGAAATAGAGAATGCGCGCGCTGAGTTGCTCACACACACGGCTGTCGCCGAACGCCTGCGTGAGATTGCTCGTCAGCTCGAAGGCACGATTGAGCGGCTGGTCGTGCAATCAGAAGGATTGGCGCGCGAAGGTGAAAGAGCGGCCGCGCAACATGTCGAGCGCAAGACGGAAGCGGAGAGTTTTGGCCACGAGATCATGACAGCCCGTGAGCACATCGCCAGGCTCAACGCTGAGCGCGAAACGGCGGTTGATGCTGTCGTCAAAGGTCACGAGGCCGTCAGTGATACCGACGCCGAGCTAACTCGTGTGCGCGATGAATGTTCCCGGACACGGCACCGGCTGGAGAGTTTGAAAGAACTGGACGAAAGACGTGCTTACTACTCATCGGCTGTTCAGCTACTGCTTTCTCAAACCGAAACGACGCGCGACTTTCACTACATCGGAACTCTGGCCGATGCTCTGAAGGTTGATGCCAAATGGGAACGAGCCGTAGAGGGTGTGCTGGGCTCATCTCTCCAGTCGATCGTGGTGCCCACTCCTGATGATGCGGCCCGGGCTGCACAATGGTTAAGGGAAAATAACGGAGGCCGGGCAAGTTTTCTCGTGGCCGGACTGCACGGAGCCAGTGATGAGATAGAGACCATTTCGCGCCAGCTGGAAGAGCGACCCTCGATGTCTCTTACCTACGCGAACGAAGATCTCCAAGAACCTCGGATCAGCGATCTGCTGGGCGCCCCTCGGGAGTTGGTTTCCATCCTACAGCGAACGATGCCGCAACGGATGAATGCGCGCATCGCCGGCAATCTTGACGATGCCATGACGAGGTCGTTGGCTACCGGCGAGGTTTACGTGACGCTTAATGGCGATTGGGTGGCCGGAGGTCAATTCGTTAGCGCGGGCGACGCGCGTGCTGTTGAAGAAGGGGCCGGGCTTTTGGCTTTCAAGCGAGAATTGCGGGAACTGCAGGCGCGCTTCGAGGGGTTGCGATCTGAGCTCAGCTCGACTGAGCAGGCGGCGAAACTCGCCCGCACTCATCTTGTGGGACTCGAAGACGCCGTGGTGTATTTGAACGAGGTTATCGGTCGCGAAGAGCGCGAGGCAATGACCCGTGAGCTGACGGCGACAGGGCTGTCCCAGGAAATCGAACGCACTGAGCGGCACATGCGTGTAGTTGCCGAAGACGCAGGGCGGGTGGAAGGTGAGCGCCGCGACGTTGAGCAGCGCCGGCTTACGGCGCTGTCCGAGGCTGAAGCAGCCGAGTCAGCACGACTGGCGTCGGGAGCGACGGTAATCAAGGCTTCTGCCTCTCTGGCCGAGGCGCGACGGGAAGCCGAATTAGATAGCGAAGGCCTTGCCGAACAAAGGGCTACGGCCGCTGCGGCTGCGGAAAGAAGGCGCGCCACCGCGACTGAACTGCGGCGTATGGAGGGCGAGTATGCCGACCTCGCAGCAAGAGTGGAGCGGCATAGATTTGAAGTAATTGAAATTACCGCTCGTATTGAAGAGTTGCGTCAGTCGATTGCCGAGCTGGACCAGAAAGCTGGTCGCATCACCCAGGAACGAGCGCACGAGGAGCAGGAGATCACGACTCTCTCCGACAGACTGGAAGCTGCGCGTCAGCAAGCCGACGCGTTGTCCGCAGAACTTTCAGATCTTAATCGCCGCGCAGCGGAGATACGCGACTCGCGCGGAGGCTTTGAGGTGCAGCGCGCAGAGGCCCAGGCCCGACTCACGTTTGTGCGCGAGAACTGCACCGCCGAATTGAATCAGTCGCTCGATGAATTGGCCAGGGAGTTGTCGCCAGGAGAAGAATTTGATCTGGATGCGGGCCATGCCCGGGTTGAAGAGTTGCGCTCTCGGATCGAAGGCTTTGGCGCAGTCAACATGATGGCCCTCGAAGAGTTGTCTGAATCAGAGGAGCGATTGTCGTTCCTGACAGCTCAGCGACAGGATATAGTTGATGGCATATCCTCGACCGAGGCAGCCCTGCGCGAAATCAAGAAGCGTTCGCGCGAGAGATTCCGTCAGGCGTTCGAACAGATTAACAAAAACTTTGGCGAGTTGTTTAAAGAGCTCTTTGGCGGTGGCCGGGGCGAGATGAGCCTGATAGAGGCGGACGACGTACTGGAATCCGGCATTGATGTCATCGCGCAGCCGCCGGGTAAGCGTTTGCAAAATATTTTGCTGCTTTCGGGGGGCGAGAAGGCAATGGCGGCCTTGGCCTTGGTTTTGGGCATCTTCCATTATCGACCGGCGCCTTTCTGCTTGCTCGACGAGGTCGATGCGCCGTTAGACGAAGCAAACGTGGGACGGTTTACTGACAAAGTCGCGGAGATGTCTGCGAATACGCAGTTCATTGTTATTACTCATAACAAGAGGACGATGGAGATGGCCCGTGCACTCTATGGCGTGACGATGGAGGAGGTCGGCGTCTCGAAACTCGTTTCCGTAAGGTTTGAGTAAGTTGATCTCGCGGCTCTTCAGGTGACCTGGCGATCCACGAACTCACACGAACCAACACTAATTTTGTTGGCGTTATTTCGTGGATCGTGCCTTTGCATCGTGTCTAACGCGTAAACCCTTTCTCCTGGATTCCCTTACTTCCACACTTTCGCTAGAATCTCCATCGCAGACGACTTGATGGCCAAGCGAGCTTTCAAAACTCTCCAGCTTCGCCCCGCCGCGTTTTTAATTTTGAGCGCGGCGATTTTCACGTGTGCCTTTCCGTCCTTTTGCCGGGCTCAGACAAATCCACAACAGTCGCCCAAGCCGTCAATTAGGAAACAAAATGACCGTCCCGGGCAGTCACCGCATCCCGCCGAAATCACCGAAGAATCAAAGGCAGTCGTGGCACCCGTAACGTATTCTTATGAATTCTCACAACCGGAATTTTACGTCCGTCATATCGTCATCGAACACGACGCCGGCGGCCACGGGAAAATTACTTTCGAGCGACTGAATGAAGAAGCTTCGGTGGTGGAGCCCATTGCTTTGTCAACCTCGGTCCTGAGTCGATTGACGGAATTGTGGCAGGTGTTGAAATTTTTAGAGTCGCAGGAAGACTACCAAGCCGAGAAACAGTTTCCTCACCTTGGCACCATGCGAATAGGAATGGTCCAGGGCTCTCGCAAACGGACGGCCCAGTTTAACTGGAGCAACAATGCGAGAG
The DNA here is from genome assembly GCA_041744135.1 of Pyrinomonadaceae bacterium. Classification (GTDB taxonomy): domain Bacteria; phylum Acidobacteriota; class Blastocatellia; order Pyrinomonadales; family Pyrinomonadaceae; genus PSRF01. The sequence goes on along the minus strand of JBGTLM010000253.1, from coordinate 29,281 downwards.
TATCGGCGCTTGTGACTGAGTATCGACGCGTCGCGGATCAGGCAATTTTCGTGTTTGACATGTCTGTGGCGCGCGAGAACCAGCCGCTGAATTCTCCCAAGCTGATGGAGTACCTCGAGTCGGCAATGAAAAGAAACTGGCTTTCGGATCCTCAGCAATTGATGCCTCTATTGAAAGAGATCAGCACTGACGACCACCTGCCCCTTATAGCTCGCAACCACGCGCTGCGCTTGTTGAAGAAGCTCGCGAAATAGTGATAGTCCGAAGTGTATCCGCTCGTCTCATCTCTTTCGTAGCTCGGATACTAAGCGTTACCCAGAAGCTTTGCGTTCCGAAAAATTACAGCCCCGCGTCAGCCAGCAGGCAAAATTCCAGTACTCGGTTTTCTGCCCAGAAGCGATCCTCGTCGTGGGCTGCGGCTGCGACGAAAGCGACATGGCCGCCATGCTCGGGATCTAGGAGCAGGATGTAGGGATTGGCGCCGACCGCAGGTTCGCGTAGCGGCGCGAAGGGAATAAACGGGTCATCCTGCGCGTGAATAATTAGGGTCGGAACTCTGATCTTGTTTATTACTCGAAGAGCGCTGGCCTTGTCGTAGTAGTCTGCGGCGTCGGCAAATCCGTGGGCTACCGAAGTGAAGCGTTCGTCAAACTCCCTCAGTGTGCGGACCAGATGAAGTTCGCTGGTATCGTAAACCTCCGGATAGAGTTTCCCCTTCAGCTTGATGCGGCTTTTGAGCCGGCGTACGAACTCTCGTTCGTAGATCCAGTTGGATCGCTGGCCGATCAAGTCACCGCTGGCACCGAGATCAATCGAAGGTGAGATCGCGCACACCGCAAGGACTTCCTTTGGTGGTTGGTCGCCAAATTCTCCCGCCAGTTTGAGCACCATGTTTCCGCCTAATGAAAATCCGACGAGGAATAGCCTGCTTAAGCCATCCCGCTCGATCAATTCCCTAGTGACCGCGCGCAGGTCCTCGCTGAGTCCCCCGTGGTAAAGCGTTGGAGTCAGGTGTTCTGTGCCGCCACAGTTACGAAAGTTCATTCTCACGACGTTGAAACCGACACGAAAAGCTTTCCGAGCGGTAGCGAGCATGTAAACCGCATCGCTCGAACCCTCAATGCCGTGCCAGAGCACCACAGTCGGATGTTCCGTTCTACTAGCGTGCCAGCGACAATGGGCCAGGACCTGGGTCTTCGGGGCGACCTCAAATAGGCGTTTCTCGTCGCCGTGCGGCCGGAGTCGAAAGCGACGTGGCCAGGCAAAACTGGCCAGCGTCTGGGCATGACCGCCGCGGAAAACCGGATGGGGTTGGAAGGGTTTGCCCGCGAAAACCTGACCAACCTCTGTGAGAAAAGCTCGGACCGCAGCGGCGCTGCGCCCAGAAACCGGTACCGAAACCTCCTCGGTCGAACTCGAAACAAACATCAGCGGTTCAACTAGACTGAAATGTATCTTCTCTTAATGGGGTAAACTTGTTCTTCAAGTTATTGGCTAGAGAAGCGTAGCACAGACTTTAGTCGTGTTGCCGATTGAGTTGCAACGGCCCTTGGTTGAGCGAGGCCACTTGAAATTACAGACTAGTCTGTGCGACTCGCTTAAGATTTTAAACCACGATTGTGAAACAGGCTAAACACGTCTAACCTCGAGTAGTCGAGATTTCAAGCTCTAGATTGCGCACCGAAAAGTCACGACGTAAAGGGTGAACTGGCAACTACTCAGAACTCAAAATCAAACCATAGCTAATCTCGCGCAAAGTGTTACCAGGACGATGAAAGCGAATAGATGGCGGGCCCGCACTAAGAAAGATCTCATGATTGAAGTCTGGGAGGCTCTCGATTGTGAGTCGGTTGGTGATCGCGAGCTGAAGCAAATTCAGAAAGTAATCAGGGAAAAATTCGGCGCCGCCATCGTGGATAGCCCGGCATCAATTGCCCGGACACTCGCCGATGAAGGCGCGGTGCTGCGTCATCCGGAAGTGTTGAGTTTGGATACTGAATGGCGCGAGCGGGAATTGTCGGCTCTAGTCCAGCCCGAGGAATTGAACTTTTCAGGCTTGGCAGAGGCGACCGTCTCGATTAAGAAGCTCGACACCATGCGGCGAAAGTTTGAGCAGACCAGCGAGCAACAGCAACTGGGCCAGCTGCGCGAGATGACTTTGAAGTTAAAACAAGACGCGTTGGGGATCGCGCGCAGCAAGACAGTCGAGAGGCAGAAGCGGCTGGAAGCCAGGGAGATTGCCCAGTGGCTAACTATCTGGCTTCAGTCACCCGACATCTTTGAGGATTGGCTCAGTCTTCGTCAACGCTCTCCTGAATTCATTCAACTCACGTCATGAGTCTATTCAATTCCGGACCGCGACTTACTCAATCAGCCGTCTTGCCAACCCGTCCGGCATTTGTGGAACTTTCCTGGCGGTACGTGCGAATTAAGAATGAAGGCAAACGCTGATAATTTTTTGGGATGAAATCTGATAACTCCAGCGACGGTGAACTGCTCCAAGCCATGCGGGCTGGAGACGAAGAGGCCTTCGCCGCGTTATACCGGCGGCGCCAGCCGGGCATTTATCGTTTTGCATTGCAGATGTGCGGTTCTCAGGAGCTTGCCGAGGATACTGCGCAAGAGGTTTTCATGGTTCTGATGCGTGAGGTGCACACTTTCGATCCTGCTCGCGGTTCTTTAAGCGCTTTTCTAATGGGGGTCGCACGCCATCACGTGCTGCGCCGTTTGCAGCGAGAACGTTTTTACGTCTCCTTGAACGAAACCCCGGACGACGGCAGCCTCTCAAGTCAGGTATTTTTGACCACTGTTGGCCCGCTGGATGAGATGTCGCGTACCGAGGCGATAGAGGCGGTCCGACGAGCCGTGCTGGCTCTGCCTGAGCGTTATCGTGAAGTGGTTGTGCTTTGCGATCTGCAGGAAATGAGCTACGGGGAAACAGCAGAGATTCTTGGTTGTGCTATTGGTACGGTGCGTTCGCGACTGCATAGAGGTCGCGGGCTCTTAATTGAGAAGTTGCGGCCTGCCCGAGAGGAAGACGCAGCTTCAGCCACCGTGAAATCGACGAGGTGTTTCGCATGAACTGCCAAGTCTTTGAAACCGTCGTCAACGACCTTGCGCGTGAGCAGCTGGTGGAGGTGAACGCCCGGAAACAGGCTCTTGCTCACAGCGGCGATTGCGAAGCCTGTGCGTTCAGGCTGGCAGTTGAGCGCAGGCTTAGCTTCGGGCTCCGTATCTTAGCTGCGGAAATGAAGTCTCGGTCAGCGCCCGCCCAAGTCGAAAACCACCTGCGAGCGGCTTTTCGTGGTCAAACTTCTCCGATCACGGGGAAGCGGGCGGCGAGCCGGAGCCGTTATTGGATTGTGGCTGCGGCCGCGGTTTTCTTGATCGCCTTCGGGATAATCGGCATGAAGTGGGCGCTCGATGAACCATCTCTGACTGCGATTGAGACAAGTAACACTAGCGAAGCGCAAACCTCTCCTAGAGGTTCAACTGTTACCATCGAGCATCCGAACACAGAATCCACTCCAAATCAGACAACGGCGATCTATCGACCCAGGCGAAAGCAGTCAGTCCGGAGGTTAACGAAGCCTTCTGCAAATGGAAACGAGACGTTTGTGGCTCCGGGAACGGCGGGGGGGACGATTAACACCGAGGCGGGCAACTCAGACCAGAGTGAATCAACCACTCAGTTTCTGCCGTTGAGCTATATAAGTCCGGTGAATCTTCAGGACGGTGGGCAGCTGGTGCGGGTTGAACTGCCCCGGTCAGCAATGACGAGATTCGGCTTACCCGTGAATATGGAACGGGAACGGTACGGCGAAAGAGTGAAAGCGGATGTGTTGGTGGGTGCGGATGGTTTGGCTCGCGCTATTCGCTTTGTTCAGTAGTGCGAGCTCAGGTCAGGGACTAATCAAACTGGGCGATATGCCCTAAAGGGAAAACGCAATGAAAAACAGATTTGAACGATTTAGCGGGATCGCTCTGGCGGTAATTGTGAGCCTCGGTGCGATCTCCGCTCAAGAAAGACAGCCGGCCTCGGAACGCATAATGCGGGAACCTGTGATGATCGACAAGATCGAACATGAAAGATTGATGCAGGAACACCCGCATCCGCCGATGCCACCCGGAGCCGACTTCGTTTTCCTGGCCTCGGAAATGAGTTTTGACGGGAAGCTTGTTAAAGGGGCTCCTTATTCAGGTGAAGCCATAACAGAGAGCACGCAGACCCTAAGCGACGGTAATCGCATCGTCTACAAATCGAGCGCTTCCGTTTACCGTGACAGTGAAGGCCGCACCCGGCGCGAACAAGCATTGCGAGCGATCGGTCCTTTTGCAAATGACCGCGCACCATCGCAAACAATTCATATCAGCGATCCCGTGGCGGCAGTGAGTTATCTACTTGATCCTCGGGCACAGGTTGCCCGGAAGATGCCACCGATGCGTTTCAAGTTCGAATATAAGATACCAGCGCCGGACGGGCAGGCAGGTGAACCTCATGCGAAAGGACACTATCGAATTCAGCTACACTCGGACGGCGTTATGGACAAAAAGATGACCGAGACCGGCGCTGCGATGGGGCTGCTCGATAAGAACAATCCCAACTCCCGAACCGAATCGCTGGGCAAACAAAACATTGGGGGAGTAGAGGCCGAGGGCACAAAGACCACCGTGACGATCCCCGCAGGTGAGATCGGCAACGAGCGGCCCATCGAGATTGTTAGCGAGCGTTGGTATTCGCCTGAGTTGCAGGCCGTGGTGATGACCCGGCATATCGACCCGCGCTTCGGTGAAAACAACTATCGATTGGCCAATATCGATCGCACTGAGCCCGCGCGTAGTCTGTTCGAGGTTCCCGCAGGCTATCGAATTGAAGAAGGTCCGTTTCCAGCTCAGAGAGTGCGCGTCAGGAAGCCTGCCGGCGAGCAGTAGAATCACGTGAAACTCTTCCGGAACGACGAGTTTCATGAGACGAAGATGGGTCATTCGATTTCCGATTCGAGTGACCCATGCGTTTGAGTGTTAGCAATGAACCGCGAGGCGCCGAGCGCCGTGGCAGTGCCCGATTGTTAAGGAGGGCTCGGCAACTGCATGATAGCGGGCTGGTTGTTTCGAGTTGCCTGCAGAGTCTGGCGAACCTTGAGAAGCCTTCCTTAACAGTCGGGCTACTGCCCCGGCACTCTGCGCCTCGCAGGGTCTTCTACTCTTCGTCTTCCCCGCCGCGAATCCGTCCTTCCGCTCTCGATTGCTCGACAATCTTATGGGAGAGATTGCCCGGCACCGGATCGTAATGCGAAAATTGCATGTGGAACGAGCCGCGCGCACCGGTTATCGAGTTCAGCGTTGACTGGTAGTTGAGCATCTCAGACATCGGGACCTGAGCTTTGATCACTTGTTGCTTGCCGTTGGTCTCCATTCCCTGTACGCGGCCTCGACGCGAGTTTAGATCGCCCATGATATCGCCGCTGTTTTCCTGGGGCGCCAATATCTCTACGTCCATGATTGGTTCGAGTATCGATGGCTTTACTTTTTCCATGGCTGCGCGAAAGGCCTTACGTCCGGCCGCACGGAAAGAGTGCTCGTCGGAATCGACGTTGTGATACGAGCCATCAATCAACTGAACCTTGAAATCCACCAGGGGATAGCCCGCGATTGCTCCTGATTGTGCTGCTTCTACGATCCCTTTTTCAATTGCTGGCCGAAACTGCTGCGGCACGGCGCCACCGAAAATCTTGTCCTCGAAGACAAAACCGCCGCCACGTGGAAGAGGCTCGAAGACAACCTTGCAATCGCCAAATTGTCCCCGTCCTCCGGTCTGTTTCTTGTGACGGCCCTGAACCTCGGCGCGCTGCGTAATGGTTTCCTTGTAAGGTACCTTGGGCGGATGAAGCGTGACTTCGACGCTGTAACGCTTTCTCAGTTTCTCCACCACGGTCTCAACGTGGAGTTGACCGGAACCGGAGAGCAGAAACTCTTTTGTTTGCGAATCGCGGCTGAAATGCAGTGCTTGATCCTCTTCCAGGATTTTGTGCAACGCTACGCTGATTTTCTCCTCGTCCTGACGCGATTTTGGCTCGATGGCAAAAGCGATAGCGGCTTCGGGATACTCAACCGGCGGGAAAACGATCGGCGCCTGCTTGTCGCAGAGTGAGTCCCCGCTTTGGGTCTCTTTCAGCTTAACGCACGCAATAATGTCGCCCGCGTGAGTCTCAGAAACCTTGTCGAGTTGCTTACCCTGGACGACATGCAAAGCCCCGAGCCGTTCCATCGTTCCCCGGGTTGAATTCAAAGCGTTGGCGTCTGTTTGCAGCCGGCCGCTGACGATTTTCATGACGTTTATACGGCCGGCAAAGGGGTCTGCGACTGTGCGGAAGCAGTAAGCCGAGAATGGTTCACTCTCGCTGTAGCGACGCGCAATCTTTGGTGCGTCCGCACCGGCGTCCACGGGAACGCCATACTCTGCTTCGTGGTGGGCGGGGTCGGGCGCATAGTCGACGATACCGTTAAGTAAAGCACGCAATCCCACGAGGGTAGCACTTGAGACGGCGAACACCGGACACAATTTGCTCTGCGCGATGGCCCTGTTGATATTGGGAATAATATCGGCTTCCTCAAGGGTCCCATTTTCGAAATACTTCTCCATCAAAGCATCGTCGGATTCTGCAACCAGCTCAACGAGTCGCTCTCGAGTTTTCTCAACCAACTCCCGTCCGTCGCTCGGGATATCAATCTCTTTCGCTTGGCCGTTCGCACCCAGCTCGTAGGCTTTCATATGAACCACATCCACCACACCGCGAAAATCTTTCTCTCTTCCAATCGGCAAGGTAAAGGGAATGATTGCTCGGCTGAACGTCCGCTGGGCGCTCTCGAGTGCTTTGCCAAAATCGGAATGCTCCTTGTCGAGCTTGGTAATAACCATGATCCGGGGCACGATGAACTCGTTTGCGTAAACCCAGGTTTTCTCAGTTTGCACCTCGACGCCCTTAACGGCGTCAACAACGGCAACCGCACAATCAGCGACCCTCAGGGCCGGGCGAGCGTGGCTCACGAATGCAGCATATCCAGGAGTATCTATAAAATTGAGTTTGGTTTCCCGGTGGTCTAAATGAGCGAGTCCGATATTGAGGGTGATCTTGCGAGCTATGGAATCCTCTTCGTGGTCGGTGACCGTTGTGCCTTCATCCACTTTACCCCAACGAGGCGTTTCGCCGGCGACGTAGAGAAGGGAACTGATCAACTGCGTCTTCCCTGCGTCGCCGTGTCCAATGACCGCAAGGTTGCGGATGGCATCTGTCGAATAGACTTTCATAGGATAATCCCTTTCCGGTGTGCGAATTTTGGCGAAGGATACCCATCCGTTTCGGCTAAGGCCTGATGGCTGACAGGATGTGCTTCGGATTGAGGACGTAATTTATCTGAGCGGGAAGGGTAAACGCAAGTTGAGCCGAGAATGGCTAGAGAGTTGATCTAGGCGGACCGGTAACCTCACTTTCCTCGTGGCAGCTCGACGCCTCGTCGCGGGGCGGTCAACCGGCTTCGTCGGCTTAAAGTGGCTTCGTTTTAGCCAACCGATCGCGCCAGAATTGCATCGAAATCGCGGACAGAAAGTTGATTGTTTTGAGGAGAAAGATCCATGTTTTACCGAAAAATGCTTTTCTTTGTAGCGCTGGCAGTGTTATTGGCTACCAGTGCCGCGACATTCGCAACCCCATCAGAAAACCCTACCAGCGACAAGAAGAACGCGCGTATCTTGACGGCTCTTAATATTGCAATCCTCATACAGGATGATCTTATTTCCCAAGTGGGTAACGAGCTTAATATCACGCGCGACTTTATTCGCTCGTTGCCTGCCGGATCGCGCGTAATGACCGGTTATATCACCAGTGGGACCCTGCAGGTTCGTCAGCAGTTTACGTCGGATCTGGACAGGGCGGCGCGTTCGCTGCGCATACCCTTGGCCAGCCAATCGGCATCGCCGTTCAATCCCTATGTGGAAGTCAGCGAAGCTCTCCGCAGATTTGATGCTAGTTGGAAGGGAACTAACGCCGTGCTCTTGATCTCGGACGGACTAGACACCTCGCGCGGGTTTGACTCAGGCGCTGCCGGCAACACGTTGGATCTCCACCGGGCGATTAAGCATGCTAACGACCGCAACGTTGCCGTTTATTCGTTTTACGCGCCATCTGTTGGTCTCACCAGTCGAAGCCAGCTCGCAGCCAGCTACGGCCAAAGCTCGCTTAACCGATTGGCCAGTGAGACAGGTGGAAAGGCCTTCTTCCAGGGCACGACCGGATTCGTGAGTTTCGACTCGCACTTCCGGCGCCTGCGGGAAGCGCTCAACGCACAATACGCTATGGCTAGCTAAGCATCAGCCGAACCTAAGGCAATTTACCTGGCGGGATATGACGCCGTCGGAAGAATCTTCCGGCGGCGTTTTCGCGTTCAGAAGGACCCGCCCCTAACCTCAAAACACGATCCATGAAATCACGAAATGACCCCACGAGATTTCGTGCTGATTCGTGTAGTTTCGTGGATGCATTTGTGAATCCAACCTTTGCACAAGCAAGCCAGAAACTGCTGACTTCTTTGACAGCACACGAAACACAAGGGAAAAAATGAAATCAGATCCCGCCTCTGCCTTGGTTCGTGATGGGCCACGATGGTAAAGTTGCTATGACGCAGGAGAGAGTTCGGACGCGATGCAAAATACGAGTTAGGGCGTACTCTTCACTGCGTTCTCTGGGCCGGTTGCTGGTCAAGCTGAACCGGCAGGACGAAGCACGAGCGACTCACTATCTGGTAGACAGGCAAAGTGCGCGAATATTGTCTTATCGTGGAGGGGGCCTTCCTCTCGGAATCTGAAGCTGAACATGCTCTGAGAGACCCGTTCATTGAAGATTGGGTTGAGCAAACGGGGCACTTTCGCATCCACAACACGAATGAAATTCAGATTACGCCAGGGGTCACGCTTGGCTCACTCGGCGTAGTGATGCTTGACGACCGCGTGTTCGAGATCGCCAGCGCAGACCCAGAGCATCCACTGACTGAGCACAGGGCCAAGGGCGTCGCCGAAGCATTGCGCCGTCAAGACATGTTTGATGAAATCAAAGTGGAGCCGCGTGGCGAAGAGTAGTGGAAGCCGGTGGTGCCATATTCTGTAGTCGCGCTAGTCAATCCACATGACGGACGACTCACAGGCCCGGGAAGTCAGATGCTTTAGCACTCAACCTTGACTGACCCCTCAAGCCGAGGAAGTCTGCAGGTTGGGAAGGTGGGAAAGCGCAGCGCGCCCTCGCTCCAGCGCAGCGTCATCGACTTTAGTTTTCTTCAAGACTTTGCCGATTGAGTCAGCATAAGAATTGAGCTGTTTTTGTTGCCTAGCGAAATGGGCTACGCTGGGGCAGGACGCGTTGCGCTTTGCCCACCTTCCCAACCTGCAAACTTGCGAAGTTTGGATTGTAGTTTTGAGTTGAGTGGCGGTGGATCTGGAACAAGCGATCTACTATTAGCTGCACTTCCGGTTTCCGAGTGGTCGCGTTGCGAAAACGAATACAATCCGCAAAGGCCTCCTGACTGGCTGGCCGTCTTACGAAGAGTATTGCCAATGCAAACTGCAAAAGCGCTGGACGGAACCTTTCTTGGCGGCCGGGTGTGCCTGGTGGTCGGCGACATTACAAAACAGAACGTCGACGTTATTGTGAATGCGGCCAATTCGACGCTCTTGGGTGGCGGCGGGGTTGATGGTGCAATTCATCGAGTCGGTGGAGCGGCGATTCTGAAGGAGTGTCGCGAGATTCGGAGAAGTCAGTATCCTCAGGGCCTCCCGTGTGGTAACGCAGTAATTACGACTGCCGGAGATCTACCTGCTCGTTTTGTAGTGCATACCGTCGGGCCCATCTTTGGTCAGCATGACGGACGCGAAGCGGAACTCCTGGCAGCCTGTTATAAGAACTCGTTGCGATTGGCTGTCCAAAACTTTCTTCACTCGATTGCTTTCCCGGCTATTTCCACCGGCGTCTACGGATATCCTCCGGGCGACGCAGCGGCAGCTTCCTCCCACGCAATTATGGAGTTTTTGACGAGTGACAAGCTTCTAAACGAGGTGCGGCTGGTCTTCTTTGAGCAAAGCGATATGAACGTATTTCTGGGGCATCACGAATTCAGATAGCCAAAACGGAAGTCGCTCGTTAACGACTAGTGGTCAGCGGAACTCCCCAGTAATCGAAAACTGATTAGAAGGAATCCCAAACCGAATGCTCGAAGCAACTGAACTTATCGACAAGACAACTGCGATCGACAACTCCTTTTTACCCTTAACTCTACGTCCTCTAGCGCAACTCTCCTGGAACTATTGGTGGAGCTGGTCAGTGGACGGAACTAGTGTCTTTCGTGATCTTGATCCGGATGTCTGGGAAACGTGTGAGCACAATCCGCGGCAGTTGCTGACGAGAACTGCAGAATATCGTTTGATGCAGATGGCTACCGACCCTGTTTACATCGAACGGGTGAGGAAGCTAAGCGATAGTTTTCTACAATACATGGCAAGGCCCCTCAGCTCGCAAGTTGGATTCAACAAAAAGATTGGTCCAGAGCACCCGGTGGCTTACTTCTGCGCCGAGTTTGGCGTTCACAATTCTTTGCCGCTCTATTCGGGCGGGCTGGGCGTGCTGGCCGGAGATCATCTGAAATCTGCCAGCGACCTTCGGTTGCCACTGGTTGCTGTGGGTTTGCTTTATCGCTTCGGCTACTTCCGACAACGCCTCAGACGCGACGGTTGGCAGGAAGAGCATTATGGAGAAACTTATCCCGAGCAATTGCCCATCCATCGAATCATGGATGAAGACGGCACGCCCTTGATAATCGACGTTTCAATGCGGGAGCGTACGGTCCGTGCTCAAGTGTGGCGCGCGGCCATTGGTCACGTACCCCTCTACCTGCTCGACACCAACATTACTGAGAATGAGAACATCGATCGTTTAGTAACAGGTCATCTCTACGGCGGTGACCGTGAGACGCGAATCGTGCAGGAGATGTTGCTGGGAATCGGCGGCGTGCGGCTGCTTAGGAGACTGAAGCTGGAGCCGAGCGTGTTTCACTTAAACGAAGGACATTCGGCCTTTCTGACTCTGGAGCTGGCTCGCGAGTTGATTCAATCCGGCCTGCGATTTGCGGAGGCGGCCCGAAGGGTGCGTGAACGCTGCGTCTTCACAACGCATACGCCTATAGCTGCCGGGAACGATGAGTTTGATGCCGATCTCGTGGCGCGGGCGTTTGGCCCGACTCATGACCAGGAGCTTGGTCTGACACGCGATGAGTTTGTTGCCTTAGGCCGTGTCGACCCCAAAGACTCGAAAGAGCCTTATGGCTTAACGCCCCTGGCTATTCGGATGTGTCGTTCGACTAACGGCGTGAGCCGCAAACACGGTCAAGTGTCTCGAGCTCTTTGGCAGAAGCTTTGGCCCGAGAAAACGGTTGACAGCGTTCCGATCACACACGTCACAAATGGTGTGCATACGCCCACCTGGGTTGCCCCACTCCTGCGTTCGCTTTATGAGAGCTACGTTGGGGACGATTGGTCTGAGCAAACGCGCGACAAGGGCCGTTGGCAGCAGGGCATAGCGAAAATTTCTGATGAAGAGTTGTGGACCGCGCATTCGCTGTTGAAACAGCGTCTCATTGCCTTCATCCGACATCGTTCGTTTCATGCGCGCAGGGAACGTGGTGAGAGCGTCCAATATACTGAATCGGCGCGAAAAATGTTTGACCCTGAAGCGCTGACCATCGGTTTTGCGCGCCGCATTGCCGGGTACAAACGCTGGAGTCTGCTGCTTAGAGATCCGGAGCGGCTCCTGACAATTATCAGCAGCGCGAATCGGCCCGTGCAGTTTGTCTTCGCCGGTAAAGCGCATCCTCAGGATCAGGGAGCGAAACTAATTCTCCAGCAGGTGGCCCAATGGAAAAATGACGCGAGGATCCAGGCTCGGGCGGTGTTTTTGCAAGATTACGATCAGGAGATCGCTCGTCAGCTAGTGCAATCGGTCGATGTCTGGCTCAATGTCCCCCGCAGACCGTTGGAGGCCTCAGGAACGAGTGGTGAAAAGGTGGCCATGAACGGTGGATTAAATCTCTCCGTACTCGACGGCTGGTGGCTGGAGGGCTACGACGGCACGAACGGTTTCGCAATTGGCAGCTCAGCAGAAGGCGCGGAAGCTGGCGACGTGGATGCCAGCGACGCTGAATCGCTTTACCGGGTTCTGGAACAGGAGGTTGTCCCGCTTTATTATGAGCGCGGTTCCGACGGCTTACCCCGCAAATGGATCTCAATGATGAAGCGCTCCATCGTTACTCTGGTTCCTGAGTTCAACAGCGACCGCATGGTTGAGGAATACGCGCGGCGGATCTATTCATAGTCGAGCACGCCGGCGGGCCGTACCCCGGATCTCGTTTTCAAGCGGGTTGCTCGCCTGTTTACGATGGAGCAATTTTCTGAACCCCGACGCTTTCCCTGGCGATTGTTCTGGCTGCTCTTGGCAATCGGAATTCTTGGGGCTTTGGCGATTATTCCGATTGCTATTGACCTGTTTGGCCCAGTCATACCAACCGCGCAAGCGCCACCAATATCATTGCCTTTACTGATTCTCATTGGAGCTTTTCAGAATCTGGGAATGCTCGGGCTGATGGTTTTTGTCGGGCTCAAGCTCGGTCACAAGGTTGGTTTGGGAGCCCCACTACTTGAGGGTTGGCTGGCCGGCTACTCGCTTACGAATCAATGGAGAGCAAGTCTTAGAGTAAGTCTTAAGGAGGGTCTAGTCACCGGGATTGGAATCGGAGTGGTGCTTCTGATCGCTCTGCTCGCCCTGGTTCCCCTGCTTCCTAACTTGCCGTTCATAACCGTAGCAAAGCTCGCCATCTGGAAGAGAATACTGGCCTGCCTCTACGGCGGCCTCTATGAAGAGATTCTCACCCGATTTTTTCTGGTGACGCTGATAGCCTGGCTCGCGAGCAAGGCCTTGCGAAAATCAAACGCGCGGCTCTCTCCCGCCGCTTTTTGGATCTCTAATTTGGTTGTGGCAGTCCTTTTCGGTTTGGGACATCTTCCATCAGCCTCCCTGGTGATGCCGATCACTCCCCTGGTTGTGGCGGTGGCTCTGAGTTTCAATGGCATCGCCGCCGTCGTGTTCGGCGTTCTCTATCGAAAACGAGGGCTGGAAGCCGCGATGGTCGCTCATTTCACCGCCGACTTCGTTATCTATGTGGTTGGCCCGGCTTTCATTGCGAATTAAATCCAGTTCCGATCCGAACCGACTCAGCCTAATAATCACGGCTACCTTCTCTGTGTTAAACTACCTTCCCGACATCTCAGAATTAATGACTCTTGGCCGCCCTTCCGTCGCCTTCGCTCTGAATGTCGCTTGGGTTTAAGCCGTTCATGAAACACTGCACTATCTGCAAAGTTAAGTACGACGACAGCGTGAGCTTTTGCCCGGTCGACGGCGAAGTGTTGGAGGACGATCCGTCCTCGATAGTTGATACGGTCCTCGATGGCCAGTATCAAATCGAATCGATGCTGGGCAAGGGAGGAATGGGAGCGGTTTATCGCGCGCGCCACATCCTTCTTGGTGATCGGGTCGCGATCAAGATTCTTCCTCCAGAGGTGCGCACGAACGCGGAATGGCTACGACGGTTTCGCCGGGAGGGTCAGGCGGCCCGACGCTTTCGTCATCCAAATGCTGTCACCGTTTACGATCTCCGTACCGCAAGCGACGGCACTATCTACATGGTGATGGAGCATGTCGAAGGCCACACTCTTAGCCAGGAAATGAAGGCCCGCGGCCCCATGACGCCGGCGGAAGCTTTCGAAATCCTGGAACCGATCATGAGTGTGCTGAATACGGCCCATGCAATGGGCGTCGTTCATCGGGACTTAAAACCTGAAAACATCATGATTGGCAAATCGAGCACAGGGGAACCAGTCGTGAAGTTGCTCGATCTCGGGATCGCCAAAATGCGAGAAGTGGCAGGCGCTGACGGCGGCGGTGCTACCGCACTAACGATGGCAGGACAGGTGTTGGGTACGCCGCACTACATGTCGCCGGAACAGTGGGGTGAGTTACCGAACGATGGGGATTCAGAGATTGATGGCCGTGCGGACATCTATAGCCTGGGCCTGGTCTTTTACGAGATGATTGTCGGCAAGCGTCCTTATTCAGGCCTGACGCTTCCCGAGTTGCGACGAGAACACATTTCAGTCGTCCCACCGCCGTTGCACGAAGCGGTTCCCGGGGTCTCTCGTTTCTTTAGCGAAGTCATTGCCCGCGCTACGTCAAAGGATCGAGGTGACAGACAATCTACTGCCGGTGACCTGGCGGCTGCATTGCGGGGGGCGATCGACTTACTGACCCCAGACAATTTATCAAGAACGGTTCCCGATCTTCCCCATGTTGAAGCTTCGAGATCACCCACCTCGAAGATCCCTCAGGCCGGCTCAACGGAATCGGACTTTAACTCTCCGACCATTATCACCGTCGACTCGAGCGCCACAGTGTCGGCCATTCAATCACCATCGCCACGCGTCGGGCGTCCGTCAGAAGCACCGCCCGCTCATGCAAAACCATCGGCAGCGACGCCAGCGGGGAACTCGGAGTGGCATAGTGTGGAAGCCTTCTCGCCGGCCGCGGCTGACATGTCTTCGGGTGTAACAATCCCTCAGGCACCAAAGCCTCAGGTGAGGCAACCTGCGCGTCGCGGAACAATGATGTTCGTAGGCGCCGCCGCGCTCGTGCTAATTCTTGTTATGGTCGGAGTTGGTGGCTTTTTCGCTGTCAAATGGCTTGCAGGAGAATCAGACAACACCGCTGGGGGGACTGATGGTAATAATCTGGCATCAAATGTGACCGGAGTAGAGACCAAGAATCTGGGGCGCTACTGGCTCGAGCTGCTGCCGGAATCTCTAATAGGAGAGCCTGTCCGTGTTGCCGGTGTCGTGCCACTTGCCTCCGAACAGTCCTTCAAGTTTCACTTCGTATTTAGCGAGGACGGCTTTTTGTGCATCGTCGGGCCCGGTGAGCAGAACCGGCCCACCGCGTTCTTGACGGCTAAACCTCCGACGCTTTCGGGTCTGGAAACAAATCAGGTTTTTAAAGAGGTTGATTTCAGTTTCCCGAGTGGATTGGAGCATTGGCTGAAGTTAGATAAGAAGGCCGGAACCGAGGATTACACGATCATCTTTTCCCCCACACCGCTCAACGACCCTAAGTTCCTTAGCGCCGAGGCCACCGGCGAGCCATTGACGCGGGAGGAGCAGATGGAGTTGACTAGTTTCCTGGCCAGGTACAAAACGAACGTGCCGAAAGGCGAACTCAACGACAAAAATGCCAATGAGCCGTTCATGGAACTGAAGATTCCGAAGGCCGGTCCCTCCGGCAATCCAGTTGTCTTCGATATTCGTATTCAACACAAATAGGCTCAATTATCACACTATTTGATTCCTAAGGGAGATTTTGAGAATGAAAATACGGACAATACTTTTCCTTGTGGCAATGATACTGGGTGGCTTTGGCACCGGAGGAGTGACGCCCTCCTTTGGGCAGGAGCGAGAGGAAGACGTTCGCGGGGCTTTTCTCACAACCCGCACTAAGCCCGCTGAAAAGAGCAGCCCGAGTGCCACAACAACTAGACCGAGCCGGCGACGACCGAAGACATCGCAGGCCAAAGCCTCAGGGAATGCTTCCGTTAAGATCGGCTCTACCAATGCTTCTGTAGCGGTCGGCGCCAAGTCAGAACTGAAGACTGACGCGGTGGCAGGAGAGAAGCCAAAAGCCCAAAAAATGGGGCTGGGGCTAACGCTCTTTGCACGCGACGCGAATGGGTTGTCTGTCCGCGCGGATCCTTCTCGCGTGTTCCGGAGTGGCGAACGCGTTCGCGTTCTGCTTGAAACTAATACCGATGGTTATCTCTACATCTTCAACACTACCGACGGCGGCAAACCAGTCATGATCTACCCTAGCGCGGAGCTGGACGAAGGTGGAAATTACATTCAGTCGCACGTTCCATTTGAGATTCCCGCAAGCACCGCAAGTGAGGAGCGATTGCGTTGGTTTACCTTTGACAAGAACGAAGGATCGGAGCGCCTCTTTTTTGTGTTCACACGCGAGCCGCTACCGTTGGTGCCTACCGAAGACGATCTAATCACCTATTGCAAGCAGGGCGAAGGCAAGTGTCCAATAAAACCTGAAACGGAAATGTGGGCGCAAATTCAGAAGGAACTGAACGCACCAGTGCAGATCGCGAAATCAGAACGCCATGGCAAGGCCCAGACCGCTACCGAGCAAGATGCTACCACGCGTGGCCTAGGCCTCAGTAAGAACGATCCGGAACCATCCATGGTCATGATGAGAGCCTCGACAGATGCTAGCATCCTCGTCGCGGTGCTGGAACTGCTACACAAGTAGCTTAGATGGTGTCTCTAAAGTCCGCCGCAAATCCTGAGGTTAGGAAGAAGACTTTGCTGTTGGCATTTGTCCTTCGGGTTTTCAATCGGCAACACGGTTAGTTTCATGTTTTTTGCGAGTAAGGTTTGTTAATACACAACCCAATCTCGTAGGGATGAAATCCACTCGATCAGACCCAGGCTTAGTTTTCGGTGCTTCGTAAGATGAACCTTGAATCAGACGAGGAGATCACCATGAAATTCGTGGCCGCTAAATCCATCACTTACTTTTTTTACGTTAGTCTCCTGTTAGTTCTTTCAACGGTTCCGTTGGCGACAGAAGTAGGCGGCACACCAGTGGTCCAGCAAGCCGATCAAGCTACTACTGCGCTACGGCAGGGCCGGCGCCTCTTAAAACGCGGCAAATCTGATCAGGCCCTGGGCCAGCTGCAGACTGCCTTAAATCTCTACACCGCAGCCAAGAACAATCGTGGTGTAGCCGCCGCTCACAACGAGTTGGGCGAACTTTACCTGAGACAGGGGCAATACAGCGTTGCGCTCGACCATTACAAGAAGGCGTTCGAAGGTTTTCTCGGGGCTGAACAAAAACAGGATGTGGTAACGGCGGCGGTTGGTGTTGCCGACGACCGCTTTAACGCTAACTTGATGCTGGCCAAAATTGGCGACATAAACTTTCGGCTGGGAAGGATTCCTGAAGCAAGCACAGCTTACGGACAGATGGTCGTTAAAAAGCCCGAGGGCGCCGCCTCCAAAGTTGGCAGAAGGTTTGGCGGGCTGGGTGCGATAGTCGGCGGCATTTCCACTGGCAGCGTCTCGGTTGCCGCGCCCACCAGCGCAGTGACCCTGGCGCTCGAGGCAAAAAAAGAACTGGATGAGTATCGCAACTCGATCGTCTATTCTAGCTATCAACTGGGCTTGGGACGCATTGCATATTTCAATAACGATCTGGAAACCGCAAAAAAGAGTTTTCTGAGCGCTCTTGAATCAGCGGGTAGCAGCCTCGCTGGAATTGGCAATCTTGGGCAGACGCGGCGCTTCCGCGCTGCTGCGAGAACGAGTCTTGGGGATGTAGCGCTCCGTCAAGGCAAAATCAAGGAGGCAACTAAGTTTTACACCGAAGCAGCGAAGGGAGCGCAGGATGACAAACGGCTTGATTTAATGTGGCCGGCGCAGCGGGGACTGGGACGCAGCCTGTGGTTGCAGGCCGTGCAAGAAAAGGATCAAAAAAAGGCCGGCGCGATCAGGGAATCCGCAGTCGGAAACTATCGCGAAGCAATCAAGACAATCGAGACGTTGCGGCAAGGAAGCCTCCATGCTGACGAAGCGCGGACGACTTTTCTAGCCACCACCAAGAGTGTATTCGATGAGGCAGCAAGTTCGCTTGCTGAGATGGCATTGATTGCGGCGCCCGCTGCGGGTGCTCCGCTTGAGGGCAACGCGCTGGGTTACGCATCTGAAGCTTTCAAGATCACCGAGCAGGCGCGCGCCCGTTCTCTGCTGGATCTTTTGAGTGAAAGCGGTGCTTCGGTCAGCGAAGGCGTTCCCGCGGAGCTTCTCAAGCGAAAACAGGAGAATATAGAACGGCAGCAGGAAATTGCCGAGCTGCTAACCGGAATCAATATCTCCACTGACGAACCGAAGAAGAAACCTGGGGAGCTGGAACAGGAACTCGACCAGCTACAAACTGCATTCAATGAAGTTGAAAACCAGATCAGAGTAGCAAGTCCACGGTATGCCGCTCTGACCTCAGGCCAGTCCCTATCGCTCGTCGACGTACAGCAGAAGATTCTTGACGATCAGACAGTCTTGCTCGAGTACAGCCTGGGACCCGAAGCCTCTTATCTCTGGGCGGCAGATTCAAAGAGCCTGACCCTTCATAAACTTGCGCCCCGGCCTGCCCTGGACAAGCTGGTAACCGATCTGCGCGCCCAACTCATTCCCGCGAAGCTGCAGCGTCGTATAGTCGGCATTGACGTGGCTGCCGATCCCACAAGAGGACTAGGCGTCGTTACATCGTCGGAGGATGCCGCACCGTTTATTGCCGCCTCAAGCGCGCTGTACAGAGCGGCAGTTGAACCGGTCAGTTCGCTTATCGCCGAGAAGCGTTTGCTGGTTGTCGCTGATGGTGGATTGAATTACATTCCCTTTGAAGCGTTGGTAAGAACGCCGGTCGGCGACTATTCATCCGCGCAATATCTAATCAAGACGAACCAGATCGTCTACGCACCCTCGGCATCCGTGATTGGAGCCATCAGGCAGCAGGGACCAAAAACCGCAGGGCGCGCGATGCTGGTGATAGCAGATCCGGTTTTCAACTCAAACGACGCGCGGGCAAAAGGAGTCGCCCCCTCCACAGCTTCTGTTGAGACGCGTGGTCTGGGAATCGAGAGTGCCTTAACCGATGTGGCCGGCCAGGGCGCTGTGGCCACCGCCGAATCAGCGAAGATGCAGGGCCTGCCGCTGGCAAGACTTTCGGGCACCCGAACGGAGGCTGAGCAGATTGCCCGGCTAGGACGAGCTTCGGGAGCGCCGACTGACGTTTGGCTCGACCTCGATGCGAGTGAGGCGAATCTTGGAGCGCGCGACGTCACCAAATATCGCGTTCTGCATATTGCGACCCACGGTCTCTTGAATGCTGAGCGTCCGCAGTTTACCGGGGTCGTACTTTCTCTGGTGGGTAACAGAAGTGACGACGGTTTTCTCCGTACCGATGAGGTCTTTAACCTGCGTCTGGGATCGCCGTTAGTTATGCTCTCCGCGTGTGAGACGGGTCTAGGAAAGGAAAGGCGCGGCGAGGGAGTGATGGGACTCACACGCGCTTTCCTGTACGCCGGTGCTCCGACCGTCGGGGTAAGCCTCTGGTCAGTCGCTGATAGATCGACTGCCGACTTAATGACCGATTTTTACAAGCGCCTGCTTTCGTCGCCTGGTGCTGCGTCGATTGGAGGATCTCCCTCCGCCGCGATGCGCGACGCGCAACTCGCTATGATCGCTGGAAAGAAATACAGCGCCCCGTTCTACTGGGCACCATTCGTTCTAGTGGGTGATTGGCGCTAGTGTGTGGGGTGAAATGGCTGGCTACAAACGTTGCTAGTCCGAGGAAAAGGAAAGAACCTGAGGTAAGTGCGGGTCCAGTCAGGGCCCGGCCACTGCCGAGCCCTCTGCAATCCTCATCTGCAGGCCCTCCGGTTTGAGGTCAGCCTTAGCGACCGACCGTAATCGTGAAAGTCGCCTCCGGAACCCTGCTCTTCAAATCGTAGCTCGCAATTGACAAGTCGGCGAAGCGCTGCCCTTGAAGGCGCGTCACGATGTGAAAGGGCAACATCATACAGTCGGCCCTTCGATACTCGCTGCGCTGCTCTTCAATAAGGACTTGACTGTTGTAGCGTGTAACTATCTTGTCGATCAGGAAAGTCTGCTGGTTTATCCAGTAGCGCACGGTGTCCTGCGGATTGAACTTAACCTCCACCACGTAATCATTTCCTTCATCTTTCTGTCGGGCCGTAACGAGCTGCCCCTCGATGGCTCGGTTAAGAGTGTCAAAACCCATCATCCCCCAGTGGCGCGAAGCTGCCGTCTCGCTGACTCGAAACTCGTTTCCGAAAATCATTCCGCCGCCCGTGGTGCCAGTAAAGACCAGATAGGTTCGGCCGGGAAGCATTGCGGTTGGCGCCACATCAAGCCTCCGGCGCATCTGTTTGTCTTGGTAATCCGTGATCTTAAGTTTAATTTCAGCAGCCGCCCCCAGCGGATTGGCACCGATTCCACCAAACGCCGCAGCGTTTACAAAGCCGTCAGCCTGCACCGTAACATTCTGCATGCCGGCATAATCTGCACCGCCGTGGGCGATTCGAGTAACGCTAAGGATTTCGCGACCGGTAAAGTCGGCGGCCGCGTTGGGGGCGGTCGTTGCAGTTATGGTCAACGCCATAATCGCCAGACAACAACAAGCAAAAATCTGAACTTTCATGCGAGTCAGTCTTCGTAACATCATGAATTTTTCCTCCGGTTGATTGTATGTGCTGGACCGTTTTGATTTTAGAACCAGGTCAGAGCACGTCCGTGAAAGAGCCACAAACTGGTGGTTCACGAGGCCGCTGGCGACGCGATTCACCCTGTCTTCATCCGATGTCCTGAGAGCGCAGGGCAACCCCAGTAGCGCCTAGCAATCCGAAAAGCATTGCCAGGAGCACGCCGAAATTTGTCCAATGTCCGCCCCATGGATGTAGGAAATCCACAAAGCTATTGAGGTTGTCAGGGACCTTCTTGGCCCCGGCCACTTCGGGCGCTGGGCCAGCCTCCGGCGCTGTTGGCTTCTTGGGAGAGTCGCCCTTCATCAGGTCCTTCTGATATTGGTCCATGTTCTGTTCGAAGTCTTTCGACTTTTTCTGAGCATCGGACCGGTAAGCATTTATTCTCTGCTGAGCATCCTGGATGTTTTTGTCGTTCTCATGCTCAATTTGTTTATAGAGCCCGCGCCCTTCGTTCTTGTTGGCCGGCTCAGCGCTTTCATCTCTCCCACGCAGGACGTCGAGACCCGAAAGCCGTTTCATTTCGTCAAACGACCAGGTCGCAGGCATCACGACACCGGCGAATTTAGCGATTCCAACCGGAACGCCGACAAGTCCTGAGAAGAGGATTTGCGGAATCAGAATGAGCGGCACGAGACTCGTGGCCATCTCTGACGTTCTTACTACCGCGGAGATGAGAAGACCCAGGGCAATACCGACCATCCCCGTCAGGATCATCACGAATAGCTGCGGGAGCCCTCCAAACCTCCCGGGAAACTCCATGAACGCGGTCAGATCCAGCAGTTTGAGGGTACCGAAAAGAAGGATGCATTGGAAACTCACGATCAGGAGCAGCACAAAAAGTTTCGAGCTTACGTAAGGGAGCAGCCGGAGATTTACCATGCGCTCGCGGTTATAAACCGCTCGTTCTCTGATTACTTCTCTGGCAGCCACCGAGGTCCCAAACCAAAGCGCAACCAGCGCGAGAATGAAGTAAGGGAAATCTCGCTGCCCCTTGGCGTCGACGACTAAATAGGTGAGGAGCGCGATAATCGGTGCCTGAGCAAACAGTATGAAGAGATTAAACTTGTCACGAGCCAATACTCCCATGTAGCGGCGCGAGAGCGTGGCCCACTGTCTTAACAGATCGCCGAGCGTCGTTCGACTCTTCGCGGGAGCGGCTTGTTGCGGCCGGCTGGAAACCTCCGTTAGAGGAATTGCTATGTTGAGCTTGTATTGCGAAGTCTGCATGAAGCGGCGCTTCCATTCCTCTGCCACTTCCTCAGCTACCTGTTCTCGTGACGCCGGTCGGTCCTTAGTCAGGCGCTCGCTAATCGGCGCCTCAAGTTTGTCATACAGGTCTTTAAAGCTCTCGGCGCCCACGTGCTCCAGGGCCTCATCCGGCCTTCCATAAAAGACCAGTTTGCCGCGCATGAGTAGAACGATCTTGTCGAAGAGCTTGACGTTCTCCATCGCATGCGTGGTTAGGATAACTGTTCTTCCAGACTCGGCAATCTGACGGAAGAGCTTCATAACTTTCTCTTCCGTAGCCGGGTCAAGGCCTGAAGTCGGCTCGTCCAGGAAGATGATTGAAGGCTTGGTAATAAGCTCGACCGCAATCGAAACGCGTTTGCGCTGCCCTCCGGAAAGTTGGGAGATGGGAACGTCACGGCGCTCGGAGAGTCCGGTAACATCCATCACTTCAGCGACAATCTGGTTGATTTCCTTGGCCGAAATGTCGCGCGAAAGTCTGAGGCGCGCCACGTAATAGAGGGTGCGGTAAACCGTCAGTTCGCGGTGGATGATATCGTCTTGCGGAACATAGCCGATCGACAGTTTAAGAGACTCGAGGTGTTGATAGAGATCGAGGTTGTTAACCAATACCTGGCCACTGGAGGCCGGACGCATTCCATTGAGGGAGTCCATCAGGGTCGACTTGCCGGCACCAGAAGGGCCGAGCATCCCGACAAACTCGTTCGGCTGAATACTCAAACAGACTTCGTCCAGTAAGCGGACTTTTCCCGGACCTGAGCGGTTGGCTACTTCCTTGGTTACCTGGAAGACATCAATGCGGGTTTTCGCCCTGGTGTCAAAGACCGTAATCCCGCGTTGTGGGTGAACCCTCAGAACAAAAGGACCAATTTGTATGACGTCTTCGGGCCGGATCGGTTTTCGACCGGTAATTCGCGCGCCATTAACGTAGGTGCCATTCGTCGAATTGAGATCCTCAATTGTTAAGTTCGACCTTGCGTTTACAACAGCAGCATGGTGGTTGGAAATCAACAGACCATCGAGACGAATATTGCATTCTTCGCCGCGACCAATGGTCATCCGAGTCGTGCTACCGAAAGGCCGCTCGGTAAACATTCCCGCGCCTGCGCCTCCGGTGATCTGCATCGGGGTCTCTGAACGAAGCACCATCGTGGCTAGCTTGCCCGAAGTCCCGGGCGCCCTTTGGGCGAGCTCTCCCGAAGGTATCCCGGGATTTTGCGCAGGCTGGTTTGCTATGACTGGCGCCGGATTCGCCGGATCCAGATAGCGGATGGTTGGACCTCCAGGTCCCAGTTCGATTCGGTCGTTGTGATGAAGCAACTCGGGCTCGGCTATTCGCCGATCATTGAGGAGCGTGCCGTTAAAGCTCCCCAGGTCGACAACGAAAAACCTCCCGTTCTGCCGGCGAATCTCAGCATGCCTGCGGGAGACAACCGCCGCGGCCGCATCGATAACACCTTCGACCGCCTGGTCGCGGCCAAAGCGGATCACCTCATTGTTGAGTTCAATCCGTTGGAGCCGAGCTGTTCCTAAGCCCGACAATTCGACGAAGACTGGTTCGGTTGGTTTACTCAAAGGTGCTTGAGTGGGTCTTGCTTGAACGCTGGCTTGCAAATCCGGTATTTGCGCAGGAGAAGATAATCGTGTGGACTCTTCGACCAAAGTTTCATCCGCCTCCAACGGTTTGTCCACTTTGCTCTCGATTCGGGTCACCACGAGGATGGGGCCATCAGGACCAAACTGCAGGCGTGAACCTACCTCCACCTTGGTAGGTTCCTTGATCGGTTGGCCGTTAAGGAAGGTGCCGTAGGTGGAACCGCTGTCTGTCAAAAACCATGAATCGTTGTGTAGCAGGAACTGGGCGTGTTGCCGAGAAACTGTTGGCCACTGTTTCTGATCAAAAACGATCTTGCAGGTCGCCGGGTTACGACCAACAGCCACAACCGGAGCAGCGTAACTTCTTTCGTTGAGTTGCTGCCCCTTGATTTCTTCAGCGAAGGTAATTTGCAACGTTGGTTTTGGCCTCTTATGTCTGCCGAATCCTCAGGCGTACTTTCGCGGATTTGCTTTTGCTTTTATTTCGTGTCCAGATTTCTTTTTACAAGCTTGCTGGAAAGAGGAATGGGAGCACCGCCGAGTCCGGTCAGTGGCTAGCTTTAATCACTAGCGACGCTGTTCCTGAAGAACATCGCCATGCTTGAAGACTATTGAAGTGTAGATCGCTTCTGCCGAGACCGGAGACGATACTTCCCGGAGAACCTCAAAAGACAAACGAAAGAGTGTCGTAAGACGGATACAGATTAGGCCTGACTTTCTAAGCTGTCAACGAAGCTCGGAATCACGCTCGTGGGTCAGTTTGGGTTTCGGCGCATCATCATGTCAGAACCGAGAGCGGTAGCGACCGGGTCGATTGATCGCCGGGGCGATAGTCACCGAACCGAACCCGGTCGCTACCGCTCTCGGTTCTGACAAAGCGCAAAAGCTCGCCCACGGCTGTTGACTCAAACCCCTTCGGGATTGGAAAACATATTGAAGCTGACCTCAAGATCAAACTGACCCCCCTAGCTCGGAATTAAACACTGGGAAGCAGACTGGGAACTGCGAACTCGAAGTTCGTGCCGCTCGTGGAACTCGGCTGTAAATGCCTACCCGCTTCGCATACACGTGCTAATCCCGCTGGCGTCCTGGTTTCCGCCGCCATGCGCTCAACCTTGGGCCAATGTGGCGGTCAGAGCGACGCTAAGCAGCAGGATTGATGCCGGCTCCGGAATCGGCGTCGAAATATTCTGTCCTTCGACCACCAGATTGTCGATTCGGTTGTTTCCGGAAGTCGAAGTAGCACCGTTGAAGAGAATCCTGAACGCAGCATTAGGATTGTCATTCACACCGGAAATGCCCCTCAGGTTGAACGAAACTAATCCGAACGTTAACGGTGGTGCGTAAGGCGCACCGAAATTGCTAAACGTCACGCGGTCAAGACTGTATTGAAACTGATTGGTGTTGAAGCCAGTCGAGGTGCGTTGGGTTGCAAAGCTGATTGCGATATCGTGGGCCCACTTTCTCCGACCCGTTCATGCTGAAAGCTCCTGCTTCACTGACACAAGAGGTGACATTTCAAGTTTGGACAAAGGTGACATCCTATTTGCGGCTAATATAGCGACTTCGGTCGCTTTCCGGCGGTGAACTCAGTAAAAAACCGTGGAAACCGGGTTAGGAATGAACGTTCCGCGTTGTTGTAGGTCGATCCAGTAGGCTAATATCAATCGTATCTTAGAGTACAGTGGGTAAGGGAGAACGCTTTGTGAGAATTACAGATGTTGAGTCTTTTGAGGAATTGGCCAGCCGGTCGCAGGACGCTCCGGTGGTAGTTTTTAAGCATAGTACGACGTGTCCGATTAGCGCGGCAGCCTACGAGGAGATGTCTCGTTTCGATGGAGAGGTAGCTCTCGTCGAGGTGCAACGCGCGCTTAGTCTCTCGAAGGCGATTGAGCGGAAAACGGGGGTGCCACACGAGTCACCGCAGGTGCTCGTCCTGCGGAAGGGCAAAGTAGTCTGGGATGCGTCGCACTGGAGAGTCAAAGCTGACGCGGTGCAGCAGGCAGTGAAGAACGCTGACGACAGCGCACCGGGTCAGTAGGCAGGAAAAATCCGTGGCGGTTGGGTCGAGAGCAATCGACAGGGACCAGCTGCGGAGCTGGACTTCAATCTTGAAGGAATATCGTGGAAGCAACTGAGAGACGGACAGCCATTGAACCCCGCGAAATCAAGCAGCAAGGGGATGCCGGCGTGCGTATCACCTGGGCCGACAATCACGTCTCCCGGTATTCAGCCGCGGACCTGAGACGTGCCTGCCCATGCGCCCAGTGCGTCAACGAGTGGACCGGTCAACGCGTCCTGAAGCCAGAGACGATTTCGCAAGAGCTGACGATCACTGACCTGAGTATCGTGGGCCGCTATGCCCTAAATTTTCGTTGGAGCGATGGGCACGAGACTGGCATTTACAGTTTTCGGTATCTACGTGAGCTGGGTGAGCAGGATGGAATCCGGGAAGAGCAATAAGAGGGTTAGGAGCGGCGGCGACCATCCTCGATTAGTGGACCTTATGGCACAATAATCATATGAACGAACAAGATTTCTTTAACGAAAAGCAGGAAGTAAAAAAAGCAAACTTCAGTTGTCCCCACTGTCGGACACGTGGCGAGTTTGATGTGCGGTGGCTCAAGCGAACCAGAAAGCCAGCGCCTCCCCGTGGAGCGAACGAGCAGGATCGGACGCGTTTCCAAAAGTCCCGAGATTACATGGTGCGCATTGACGATATGCTGGCGTGCAAGAGCTGTCGTAGGCGCTTTGAGATTCCCAGCTCTCAGTCGGTGGTCTTTATCTGACTCAGCGACCTCAGTGTTCCTCTGACCTTAGTCAGGCGGGTGCTGCCTGTACACAACCTTCGCGTTCCGTCCTGAAAACAGTCAGAAAAATGCTTCACCTGAAAGACTCTTCACGACCTCGGTGAGCGTCAGCACCAGCTAAAAATCAGAAACAACTGAATGCCTGGGGTTTCGCGTCTGGCTTGGGGTTTGCTCAAGTGGTTTCGGAAAATCCTGGTCCAGGTTTGTGGCGTAGGTCTATAAGAAATGCCGAGTCAACAAGAAATGCCGAGTCAACAATTCGCGGGAGCCAATAAAATTAACACTTCTTTTCTTTCGCCCCTCGAGCGGCGCTTGACGCCAATTGTTTTACCCAGAATTCCGTCGTGGTTGCAGACTTATCATCTCACCATGCTGACGCTCGCTTGGTCGCTGCTTATCATGGGTTTCAGCTATCTGGCTGCCGCTGACATTCGCTGGTTATGGGGTGTGTCACTAATGATCTTCTTCCAGTACGTCACGGATCACTATGACGGGAAAGTAGGAAAATATCGTAACACGGGGCTGCTCAGGTGGGGTTACTACATGGATCACCTGCTCGACTACGTTTTCTTGTGCTCAGTCATAATCGGCTACGCATTCATCCTTCCAGAAAAATCCCGGTATCAACTTCTGTTTTCGCTGGCGGTGTTCGCGGCATTTGCGGTTAGTGCGTTTTTGGCTTTCTCGTCCACCGACCGTCTAACTATTAGCTATCTCAAACTCGGACCCACTGAGTTCAGACTTGCTCTTATCGTTATCAACACCCTGCTGATTCTGTTTGGCACGAGATACATGATCAGCGGCCTGAAATATGTTAACGCTGGGGCCGTTGCCGGCCTCTGCTTCGTCGTCTATCAGACGCAGAAGAACATCTGGCAGATTGATATGAAAGAGAAGGAGCGTGAAAAGACGCGGACAGTGGCTGTTGCAAAAACCTACGCGGCTCACAAAGAGCTGTACGTATTTACCCGTATTTCGGAGCCGGTGACCGCAGTCAACCCGTCTAATGGTATCCGAGTTTCCTAGGTATTCACTCGCTAGCCGTCATTAGGTCTGGCATAATTTTTCTACGGCCCGGGCTTTGCAGGATAAGCCGGCAACCGCATTCTGCAAATAGGGATCAAAGGGAATCACGGAACTTCATGAGAGGAAAAGCGTTCTTACGGAATAAGAATCGAAGGTAATAAACGATGTCAGGGAAGAAAACAGTTCGGGTTATCAAAAAAGGCCAGGTAAAGCGCCAGCAAACGACTGATCGGAAGGCGAATTCGCCTCGCGAAACTGCGCGCGAAATGGTTAAAACGGTAACCAATTGGGTTAATGAGTTACAGCAGAAGCGTAGCGTTGAAACCGCTAACGCCCTCAAGTTTTTATCCGATACCCCGCGACCTAGCGAAATCTAAAGTCCATTTTGGAGGTCGTCCTGACTCTCCGGTTTCCGAACAAGCTTACCAGGTGCTCGGCTCCGGGAGGGCACGGCCATTTTTTGTCGAGTCATCGTCAATTGACACTCGCTCGGCACAGCGTTCACAAACAGTATTGGTAATCTCTGCTTAAGCGTCAACGCTTTCCATGATTAAGCACGCTTCGAGTCTGCAACACCTAGAACCTTCGCGGTTTCTTTGATTGTGATTGGCTCATGCCGATGCGTTTTTGATTGCCGATTCGTTCAGTGCGATGGTAATATCCGGCAGCCTTAACTTCACGGGCTGCGCCTCAAACCGCGCAGCTTTAACGCTATGGAGCTAACTTCTTAACCTCACAAGGAGAATCCATGAGAAGACTCACCTCACTCACACTAGCCGTAGTGATGTTCTCGGCTGGTCTGGTACTCACCACAACAGCACACGCTCAAGCGCCGAAAATCAAAGGCGTAGAAACCAAAAGCGGCGTAGAAGTCGCGACCAGAGTCGAGGGACTGAGGCGCGATAGTTTGAACGTGCGCTCAGCACTTCACATGTTTGAGAGAAGTGGGCATCGGCCAAAGATTGAAGATGCCAATTCAGTTTCAGGAGAACTCGAGCAACCCTCCAAGGTTGCACGTAATGAGCGTGGCTTCGCAATACGCAAGGCGAATTTCGTGCAAACCATTCGAGACGGCAGCATCGAATTGATTTTTGTTCCGGTGCTAGACTTGCCCGCTGAATGGCAAGGCACGATGATCGCTAGGCTGTACAATCAGCATAATCAAGTAGTGTCTGAGGAAGTATTCAACCTTGTGATGGTGCGGGAGGGCTCTGGTCGCTGGTTGCCGGTTTACGAGCTGTCATTTTCGGATGGCTACCCCTATGTTCATCACGAACCAGGTATGTTTGCGAGCTTCGCCCTTGGCGTTACTATTGCTGATCATCCAACAGTCTCGGGGTCAGCTCCGGACACTAATTTTCAGCCATGGCAAATCGGAGATGAGCCGGGGCCGGATCCTTGTCACTTGAGGCCGGGATTGGATTGTCTAGCGCCCACGCGCGGTGCTTTCAGGCGCGTGAGTTACCGTGATATGGCTTCCAACACTCCTTTGGTGCAGCGGGTTTGCCCAGGGCCGCCTCAAGAGTGTTTTCCAGGGCGATGCCTGTCACCGGGAAGTCATTGTAATAATGCCATGGGAAGGATAAACAATACCCTTGGATTGCCGGGGTTAATGGTTCCTCGGGTGAGACAAACGGCCCATGATGCCTTCCCGAGGTGCGCTGCGGCGGGGGTAGTTTTTGGCGGCAATCTGGTTTATTTTGCGAGGGGCTGTGGGGGAGAACTTATCTATCAGGCTGGTCGCCACATCTTCCGAATATGGTAGGGAGCGTGAAAATGGACATCGGCCCTTGGATCGCGATCTTTGTAGTCAACCTGTTGTGGTATCCGATCGCCCGCAGGCGGCCTCCTGAGAACCGATTTTTGGAGAACCTAACTTTCTGGCGGTGGGTTTATACTCATTCGCCGGCACATTCGCAATGCTGATTGTCTATACGCTTTTCCGGGCGCTCGGCCTGTTTGCCGATGGCTAATCTTGGGTTGTTTGGGGTCGGAGCGGCTGTGTCGCTGCTGATTGCTTATTGGCGGCGACACAGCCTCACACTACCATTTTTTGATCGTACAATCTAAGCTTACCAATGCTACTCTTGTATTCAGGAGGCTACATCTGAATGACC
>JBGTLM010000252.1:0-8402 GCA_041744135.1 Pyrinomonadaceae bacterium | reverse complement strand
ATGCTGCTGAAGCCATAATTATTGAGCAGGATAACAGTCAACTTGTAGCCCTCCTGAATCGAGGTGACGATCTCCGAAGACATCATGAGGTAAGAGCCGTCGCCCACCATCACATACACCTCGCGGGCGGGGTCAGCCATTTTCACGCCAAGTCCGCCGGCGATCTCGTAGCCCATGCAGGAATTGCCGTATTCGAGGTGATAGCCTTTAGGGTCGTGTGTGCGCCAGAGTTTGTGTAGGTCTCCCGGCAGACTGCCCGCGGCGCAGACCACCACGTCTTCCGGCTTGGAAAAACCGTTGACGATTCCGATGACTTCGCTCTGGCTGATCGGCGACCCTTGCCGTAGGTTAAATAAGCGTTCGACCTCTGCTCTCCACTGTTCCTTTAAGGAGCTGATGCGGGCAGCATATTCGACGCCGACCGCGTAGCCTTCAAGCGCCTCTCGTAGTTCTTCGAGCGTAACGCGCGCATCGGCCACGAGCGGCAGGGCGCCATGTTTGTGGGCGTCCAATTCAGCGACGTTGATGTTGATGAAGCGCACGCCGGGATGCTGGAACGCGGTTTTTGAGGCGGTCGTAAAATCGCTGAGACGCGTGCCCACGGCAATTACCAGATCGGCCTCGCGCGCGAGGACGTTAGATCCCGACGTGCCGGTCACGCCGACGGCTTCAAGGTTTTGCGAGTGGTTCCAAGGAAGCGTGCCCTTGCCCGCCATTGTCTCTCCTACCGGGATGCCCGTCTGTTCGACCAGGCGCGCCATTGCTTCGCCCGCTTCGCTGTAGACAACGCCGCCGCCCGCGATGATGAAAGGCTTCTGCGCCGCGCGAATCCATTCAACGGCCCGCGCAAGGAGCGTGCGGTCAGCCAGCGGGCGGGGAATTTGCCAAACGCGCTGCTCGAAAAGTTCTACTGGGTAATCCCATGCCTCTGCCTGCACGTCCTGCGGGAGCGCCAATGTTACTGCGCCCGTATCCGCAGGGGACGTTAGCACGCGCATCGCCTGCATCAAGGCGCAAGGCAATTGGTCTGCGCGGTTGATGCGATCCCAGTAACGCGAGACGGGTTTGAAAGCGTCATTGACCGAAAAGTCTTGGGTGGATCCCGACTCTAGCTGTTGCAGCACAGGGGCCACGTTCCGGCGAGCGAAGATGTCGCCGGGCAGCAGCAGCACGGGGAGACGATTGATCGTCGCCGTCGCAGCGCCGGTAATCATGTTTGTCGCACCCGGCCCGATTGACGACGTACACGCAAATGCGCGAAGCCTGTTGCTCATTTTTGCGTAGGCCGTGGCCGAGTGGACCATCGCTTGTTCATTACGGGCCAGGTAATAGCGGAAGCCGGGCATTTGCTGCAGAGCTTGACCGATGCCTGCCACGTTGCCGTGTCCAAAGATGCCCCAGACGCCAGCAAAGAAAGGACCCTGTTTCTCGTCACGCTCGACAAACTGGTTCTGCAGAAAGGTGATCAGCGCTTGGGCTGTGGTTAATTTTTGAGTCTTCATTATTGCTTGGTTAGCGCCTTGACTTCGACGCGTCGTGTCCCGGTTCTAACGAGCGGCGACGAAGTAGCGGCACTAAACAGATTGTACTGACCCTGCGGAACAGGTGGCTACTCGGAAGGAGATTACAGATAGCTCTGAAACTCTCAGGCGTTCTTGCCTTCAGTTGCATCAACTACGGGAGCTGATTCAGCCATGGGAACGCTGATTTCGTAGAGAAAATCCGGAGACATGTCGGCGCCATTCTTCCAGACAATCGTATCCAACTCAGAGTTGAGTTGAACGCTTTCAAAATTGGTCATGTCCTTCAGGGGCTCGAACACTTCTCCGTCGAGATGCGGCCCTAAATCAACTTGTCGTAAGCTCCCGTCCTCGAAAGACAATAGCAGCTTGTATTCAGCCAAATACTTCACGCCCTTAACGAAGTGCATCGGTACCTCCTATTCCAAAGGCGGAATTGGTCGCAGCGGCTCCTGCGCGACCGCCCGCTGCCAATTCTCCATCAATTCACTCCGGTGCTCAAAGGACCACTCGAGTACAAGCCCGATCACTCGTTTGGGCAAGCGGCCTTCAATCAGTTTTAGGTCCACAATGGAGAACACACCGGTCTGATCGGCGTACTTTGCGTGAAAGTGGGGCACGCCGTGCTCCTTGTAGTAGATTGCGATTACGATTCCGAAAAACCGGCTAATTTCGGGCATGTCCCTTATCTTACACGGCCCCCCTTGTTAGGTGGTGGAAATAACCGGCCATCTCATTCATGTCGCGCCCGCGCCACGACTTCTGAGCGTTCAAAGCTTCCTCGACTGTCGAGTCTCGGTGAATGATTAGGCCTGCAGCTTGCGCTACAACGAGCGGGTCTTCCTGGCCAGGGTACAGAACGTTACGCCCAACGAGAGCGCCACGCACGTTCGATCCCGCCGCAAGCCCAGCCGCGATTTCTCGTAACAGGGGCGTAGCGTCGCCGACCGATTCGCCGCCGAGCAGTAAGATCGGTAGCGTCGTAGCACATGCCACGACTTCATAATTTTCGCAGTAAGGCAATTTCAGCCAAAGGTAGCGGCTACTATCACCTAATGCCGAGGCCACACCTACGATCTTCGCTAACGCTTCCGCAGTTTTAACCACGCGATAGCCGCCATCACTTTTGACGACGGGTAATGGCTCAAGAAATGTCGGCAGCCCCACCGCGTTCATTTCCGTGATCGCGCGAGAGCAGTAGAGCATGGTGTTGAGTGAACCCGCCTCTTCATCACAGATGCGTAGTAAGAGCTTCGCCGCGTCTAACCCCATGGCGGCACAGGTCGCAGGCGACGCGCCGGTTCTTGGATCATCCATTTCCCAGCCAGTCCCCGCCAGTCCGCCACGATTGAGGCTGGCAATTAGCAGCCGGTCATCCAGTAGTGCAGGACCACCGGCTTCAAGGATCAGATGGTGGAGGATCAATAAGTCTTCGAGAACATCCATGGTAGCCATCACACCATCGACGACATCGCTTTGCAGTACACGCACAATGCGCGCGAGGTAGCCATGACGGCTGGCCATCTTCAGTGGGTCATCACCTACCTTCGTCACGCGGCGAGCGGAATGATCCGCCGCCAGGATGTTGAGTCTTCCGTCAAGTGTGAGATTGCTACGTCGCTTCCGAGCCCGGGCCGCGCGCACGGAGCACT
Organism: Pyrinomonadaceae bacterium; assembly: GCA_041744135.1. Lineage (GTDB taxonomy): Bacteria > Acidobacteriota > Blastocatellia > Pyrinomonadales > Pyrinomonadaceae > PSRF01. The sequence goes on along the minus strand of JBGTLM010000252.1, from coordinate 5,230 downwards.
CGGGATCCGTCACCCGCACCGAAGTTATCTTCGCCAGTGCAGAAGCCGGCAGAAACTCTCTGTCGAGAAAAGGCTGCACTTAAAATCCTCCTCGTTCTTCTATGAAGGTGAGGGCTTCTTGTTCATGGGGCATGAAATTGGCGCAGCCATGACGAGTGACCACAATCGCGCCGCAGGCATTCCCCATTCGTGCCGACCGGTGCCAATCCCAACCCTTGAGGTAGCCGTAAAGAAAGCCGCTCGCGAAGGCGTCACCCGCGCCAAGCACGTTGTAGACCTCGACCGGAAAAGTCGCGGCCTCGACCTTTTCGCCACTCTCTAAGTAAACGGTCGTGCCGTCTCCACCGCGCTTAAGCACGAGGGCTTCAGGACCCGCAGTGAGAATAGTCTCCACCGCTTTCAACAGGTCACCACTTACTTGCGCTCCAGAGACCTGCGAATGTTCGACGGTAACAGAAACATCTTCCTGGAGCGCGCCGGCCTTCACCTCATCTGTTGTACCCAACACCACATCAGTCAAGCGCACGACCGAACGGATGGTCACGCCGAAGGCCCGCGCGTCGTGCCACTGATCGGGACGAAAATCAAGATCGAGGACGACCTTGGTGCCCGCGGCCCGGGCGCGCTCGGCGGCAAAGATCGTGGCGCTGCGACTCGGCTCCCGGCTCAGCCCCGTGCCGGATATCAACAGCAGGTGACTTTCGGCAATCGGCGCCGCCAACACATCTTCTATAGTCAGTTCGATATCGGCGCAATTGTCACGATAGTAGACCAGGGGAAATTTATCCGGCGGCTCGATGCCCAGAATGACCGCGCTTGTACGCCGGCCCGCTTTGCGCGGAATGAAGCTCGTGACGACACCTTCCTGGGCGAGGAAGTGGAGCACAAAGTCCCCGACCGGGTCCTCTCCAACCGCTGTCAGCAGCACCGAGCGCAGCCCCAACCGGCGGGTGCCGACGCTAATGTTAGTCGGGCAACCACCGACGTAAGCGGCGAAATTCTTGATCTCGTGGAAAGGCGCTCCGATGTCATTCGCGTATAGGTCAATGGAACTCCGCCCCATCAACAGAATGTCGAAGTTTCGATCCGTCATCATTTCCCCTTAACGCCTGTCACGAGCGGCACGCGCGGGTCCTGCTCGGTCCAGGATTGCCGCACCCAGGCGTAAGCGGGATCGTCCGAAGCGGCCATGGAACGCGCGCTGCCGGCAAGCGCATTGAGGTAATAGACGTTGTAGCCATGTGCGGCTACGACCGGGTGATAACCTTCGGGAATCAGCACCAGTTCACCATCGCGCACGGTGAGCGTCTGGTCGATGCGTCCGTCCAGCGTATAGACTCGTTGAATAGCATATCCCTCTGGGCGATCAATCTTGTAGTAATAAAACTCTTCGAGGTCCACCTCCTCAGGCGGACTATGCACATCATGCTTGTGTGGGGGATAGCTGGACCAATTTCCGCTCGGGGTATAGACCTCAACGAGCAATAGTCGTTGGGCGGGGAATTCCGGCGTCAGGATGTGATTGATTTGACGTGTAGCATTAGCACCACCCCGGACCTCCACCTCAACTTCGCCCGGTGTAATGAGCCGCGCCGGGAATCTTTCTTCAGCGCGCGAGAAACAGAGGGCAATCTCACAATCCGCTTCGGCGACAACAGTGAACTCAGTATTAATCGGCAAGTAGAGCGCGGTAGGCAATCCATCGAAGACGTGCGCACGATTGCCAAAATCAAACCAGGAGCCAACTGTCGACTCCACGGAACAGCGTCCGCCGAAGACCACCATCCCTAGTTCACACCCGCCCGTTTCACTCGAAAACTTCTCCCCGCGCAATATCTTCCGGATACGCATTGTTAAATATTCAAAGCCGGTAGATTCCGGTGTAGCGACCATCGTCTCTCCCGATGAACTTAAGGGGGCTGGTTTGATCAGTAAATTTTCCGTATAGTGCGGCATCAATCTTCCTCACGCGTCTCTGGGTTTTGGCTGGGCAGTTTACGCATCATAACCGAGTTTTGCCAATCTCAATCGGGAACTTCTTGGCCGCACGATCTCCTCGTGAGACCCCGGAAAAATAAGGGCTTGAACTGTGATTGTAACTATGAGAACAACAAACATTCGTTCCTCGACACGATCCAAGTCAATCGTGCGCTCTGGCATCGTCACTCTTTCTATTGTTGCGTTAGTTACCAACTGTTCGCGGGTTGCCTCGAAGGAACAGGTTCCAGAAGGTACGAGGAATCAAGGCGCTGCCTCCCTTCCTGCCATACGCATCATGCCGCCGGACGGCTCGGCGTTTCTCGTTGAACAGCGGTTTGATATCCGTGTTGAAGCCCCCGCCGGCGTACGCGGTCCTCTTCACGTCTCGCTCGACGGGCGCGACATCAGCGATTGGAATAACCGGAGCCATCTGACCGGTGGGCCAATCGTGGTCCGGTCGTCTCCAACGATAACCAATGCCTCAGCCTTTCTTTCACGCGACTGGTCCTTTCCGCGCGCCGGGCATCATACCCTGAGTGCGACTGCCGAGGGAGCCGCACCACGCGAGGTGTCATTCGAAATCCACGCTTGGCAGGGCATCGGGCCGAAAGTGAGAAACGTTATCCTCCTTATCGGCGACGGTATGGGCGTCGCCCATCGCACCGCCGCACGGGTCGTCTCGCGCGGCTTGACCGAGGGAAGGTACCGGAACGGCATGCTGGAAATGGACCAGATGCAAGCGACGGGGCTGGTCACGACTTCGTCCCTGACCGCGATGGTGACAGATTCGGCACCCGGCGCCAGTTGCTACGCAACAGGCAACAAAGCCGCCAATCATCAGGAGGGTGTTTTTCCAGACAACACCGACAGTGAGACCTTAAACCGTACGGACCCGGAAAGTGACGCTTTCTTCGATAACCCGAGAGTCGAAAACATCAGCGAATATCTCCGCCGAGCGCGCGGCATGAATCTCGGCCTCGTTACAACTGCCGATGTGACGGACGCGACCCCTGCCGCGTTCGCCGTGCACACGTCTAACCGTAATGCCTCCACGCGGATCGCGGATGATTACTTTGACCGCCGCAACCAAACTGGACTCACTGTTTTAATGGGCGGTGGCAGGCGGTGGTTCGAGCCGAAGGGAAACCAGAAGGCAGGCGGGCGTCGCTCGACTCCGACGAATGGCAAGGTTGATCCGGCACGCGATCTGGTGAAGGCATTCCAGAGCGCCGGATTCGCCTTTGCCGATTCCACCAAGTCTTTGCAAGCCATCAGCGCTTCACACCGGACACGGCTTCTCGGACTCTTCGCTCCCAGCACGATGCCGACGGCATTCGACAAATTGGGTCACGGTGCCGAGCGAGTGGATAATGTCCCGATGCTCGACGACATGGCGCGCGCGGCCATCAGCTCCCTTTCGTCATCTAGCCCGCGCGGCTTCTTTCTCATGATTGAGGGTGCATCAATTGATAAGCAGGCGCACGTTGAAGATGCCGACCGAGCGATCTGGGAGACGATTGAGTTTGACCGAGCTGTCGGCGTCGCGAAACGGTTTGCTGAACATACAAATGCTGACGAGAATCCCAACAATGACACGCTAGTGGTCGTCACCGCCGATCACGAGACCAGCGGCTTTTCGCTAATCGGCGCGCGTAATCCTGATCCACGTATTCCGCGGGGGAGTCGAGATGCAGCGCGGGCTTATCGCGGATTCACTGATTATAAGGATGGCAACGGTGACGGCTATCCGGACGAAGTCGACCCCCCAAACAAGCTCATCGTTGGCTTCGGCGCGGGAACTGACCGCTACGAGGACTGGATCAGCAACAAGCGTCCGTTGCCGCCAACCATAATCAAGAACGGGCGCGTCGTCGCTAATCCACGTCGCGACGGTCCGGAGGACGCTGATCCTGCATCCCGGAATGGCACGCTCCTTACAGGGCAGGTCGAGAACGGCGAGGTCGCATCGGTCGCGTCGGATCGGGAAGGAGAACCGATTATCAATGCGGTCCACACGTCAAGCGACATCCCGTTGACTGCTTCCGGTCCCGGTGCCATGCAGTTCGTCGGAGTGCAGGATAATACATCGATCTTCTTCAAGATGATGCGCTCGTTGGGAGGCTCGTATCAGCGGATTTACTATGACGGACCGAGAAGCACAACTACGCGTCAGCGCCGCCGCGCAAAGAATCTCTGACGTACGCCTTCCTCCAGTGCCAGATGCGTCCGTAAGTACTCGTTTTTTTTTGCCGGACGTAAGCAATCAGAATTCTCCGCAAGGAAGATCATTAAATCAATGAAGTGGTCCAGACATTCCGTCGAAGGAACCGATTAGCCGGTTCGCTTCCGGATTTTGCCAAGGGGATCTCGGCGCAATGAACACTTCGCGCAGGTTTGGGCCGGCAATAATTAGAAAGATGATGCCACGGGCAACGTGCTGGATCTTTTGGTCCAGAGGAGGAGGGTAAGAAGGTAGCCTGAAATCCTTTCGCAAGCTATTAAAGGGTTGCGGTATGCGCCGCAAGGAGTCATTTCAGACAAACTGAAGGTGCTTCCCACTACAGTTCGAGCGGACTCTTTACACCCTTGCCACCCTTATTAAGCACGTGCGTATAGATCATCGTTGTCGCCAGATCAGCATGCCCGAGCAATTCCTGAATCGTGCGGATGTCATAGCCCGCTTCCAACAGGTGCGTGGCAAATGAGTGCCGGAAAGTATGGCAACTCGCCCGCTTGGTGATGCCTGCCTGCTTGATCGCTCGCGCAACCACGCGCTGAAATCTATCCTCGGAACTGTGGTGCCGCCGCGTCACACCCGTGCGGGGATCTTTCGAGAGCTTAGTTGAAGGGAAGACATACTGCCATAGCCAGTCAGTAGGTGCTGCCGGGTACTTGCGTTCTAGAGCGTAGGGGAGGTAAACCGCGCCGTATCCAGCGCGGACATCATCTTCGTGCTGTAACTTTACTCGGGCTAGATGTCGGTGAAGCGGCTCGATCAGAGGTTGAGGCAACATGGTGCGCCGGTCCCGTTCACCTTTGCCATCCCGCACGGTGATTTGTTTGTATTGGAAGTCGAGATCTTTGACCCGCAGGCGTACACACTCCATCGATCGGAGACCTGCACCATACAGCAGGGAAACCATCGTCAGGTGTGTGCCGTGAATGTTTGTCAGGACGCGGCTGACCTCCTCACGGGTGAAAACAACTGGCACGCGCTTCGGACGTTTGGCGCGTTCGACGTTCTCAATGA
>JBGTLM010000251.1:0-11192 GCA_041744135.1 Pyrinomonadaceae bacterium | reverse complement strand
TGACACTCATGAGCCGTCCGCAAACTAACAGTTTGCTTTACAAGGGCCGCGCCGCACTCTCAGCTAGTGGAAGGACGTTAGCCTGCCTTCCCAGATCGCATTTCCCAGTCGCTGGATAAAGTAGGCGTAGTTGTCGTTGTTGCGCGCCGCCATTTCTCTGTGCAACGTCTCGTTGCCCCAGCAGCCCTCCGAAGACGCGAGGTGAAGTGCATCGGAGATTCCATAGAGCTTTTCAGCCTTTGTCTTGCAGATTGCTCCACCTTTGTCAGAATGAGTGTGGGTATCCGAAACGTAGAGTCCGTTCGCTGAGAGCCAATGGAGAAGCTCGTGAATGACCGTCTTCGCGCGGTTGCGGATTAGCTGGTCCTCGAAGAAAGCCGGGCAGAAGTTGACTGTGCCAAGCGCAATGTGATTCGCGGAATACTTGAAACTGCCGTCGTCGTCTTTTATGTAACAGGGATGTGGACCATCATTTTCTTTCTCTCTACACTTCACTTTGAAGTTGTACTTCTTTCCCAGGAACCGGTCATTCCACAATTTGTTAATGGCCTCATGAATGAACTGAAAGCGGAAGCGCGAGTCTTTGAATGAGCCAAACCATGCCTGTGGCGACCAGTTGTCGCCTTTGTCGCTGGCAACGTATCCCGTTCTCCATAACTCGGCTTTGTCATTGTGGGTGTCGATGTAGTTGACGAGCTGAACGGCGCGCCAGGTGGAGAAGTGTGCGTATGCCCAGGCTTCCTGAACCTTCTTTTTATCTTCAGCGTTGCAGCCGATAAATTCGGGATAGTTGATTGGTGGCATGTTCTCCGGGAAGTCGAGACCCGACGCCGGGTCTTTCTTCGTCGGCACACCACTAAAAAACAATCCGATGGGTTTGCCTTTGGGTTCTTCGGGAGGCGTTATGGGCTTGCCGGGCTTCTCAGCGACTGCCAGGCCAACCAGGCGCAGAGTCCCGTTGTTAAACTCCTTCCATTTTGTCGTGAACTCGTCCCAACTCTCTGCCCGATACAGCGCGTACCCGTCTTGTCCTGAGTGCCACACTCCGATGTAGTGCAAGGCGAAGCCGACGGGCACCAGTTCGATCTCGACGAGTCGTTGCTTCTGCGCTGCTAGCTCTTTCCACTTCGCGGTAAAGTCGGCATAGGTTTTCGCGTAGAAGAGATGTCCCTCTTGCCCCGCGCGCCAGACGCCCGTGTAACGGATCTGGTCGCCAATTGGAATCGCTTCGACGTCAATGAGGTGGAGCTTCTTAGCCGCCATCTCTTTCCACTTGGCGACAAAAGCATCCCAGCCATTCAACTGAAAAAGCGCGTGGTCATCTTTGCCTTGCCGCCAGACGCCTACATAGGCGATCTCATCACCCGCCTTGAATACCTCTAAATCGATGAGGCGGAGATTGTCTTTTGAAAACTTTTGCCAGGCGCCGACAAAACTGTCCCAGCTGGCGATTTGATAGAGCGCGTAGCCATCCGAGCCGTTGCGCCAGACGCCTGTGTACTGTGTGACATTCCCGGTTCGAACCACTTCTATGTCAACCAGGCGTTGATTCTTCGCCGCTAATTCTTTCCACTTGTCGGTGAACGCATCCCAGCTATTCAGCCGGTAGAGGGCGCCCGCGTCGTTACCGCTGCGCCAAACACCTACTGTGATTTGCGGTTGCGCGTTTGCTTCGAAAGCAAGAGAGGAAAAGCAAACGACGAAAAGAAGAGGTAATCGTTTGAGTAACTTCGTGAAGAACATGTCATCTCCTTTTTATGTTGGCTTAGAACTCGATGTACAACTCCGAGCAGTGGCCTTTGGTCTGGTGCCGCTCGGAGGCAAACCGGACTTCAACCATTGAAGGGTGAGGTGAGCGAAGGTGTGGGCCATCTAAAGCGGGAGCTTGCACCTGGTAACCCGAGGGCCCTCCGGCAAGCGTGATCGTTCTAGTGGTTCTTGCAAAAATTCTTGTCCTTGCCCCATGAAGTACATGAGTAGAACCTCTTGGTATTGATGTAGATCACACCTTTTAGGGGATCTTTGGATTTGTTAATTAGATTGAGCGCATTGTTGGCTGCGTCTTGGACCTCTTGCTCGCTAACCGAGACCTTGCACCTGCTGTCGAGTTGTTTTCTAAGTACGCCGGCCAATTGCTCCTTGGTGACGTTCCTGTTCTCCAAGTGAACCGCAACCCGACACTTTTTCAGAGTGGCATTCTGGGTCGCCGCGCCGGATGCAACCATGCTCAGCAATAACGCAATCCGAAGACCAAACTGAGAATTCCTATTCGCACATGCCTTTTCATAATCATGACTTGGCTCCTTATTCCTGAATTCGATTTGCTAACCCGAGGAACAATCCAGGTTGGCCATAGACCGCGTCCAATGCCTGCTTGTCCTCACATTGATTAACGCGACAAATCGGAGTAGAAAATACAAACGGCCTAGAGAGAATTCTGGTCAACAGAAGGTTCGCTCAAACGCAAAGCAATTCGTACCTCACGGCAAGCAAGTGCATGGAAGAGCCATCCCCACATCAGAAGATCGATGAGACCCAAGAGATCACGGCGCGGCTGATTGCCTGGAACAGTGGAGACACTGCGGCCCTCGATGACGTGATTCATGCTGTTTATAAGGAACTGCGCCGTATGGCTGACTGGTACCTGCGAATGGAGCACCCCGGTCACTCTTTGCAACCCACCGCGCTTGTGCACGAGGCTTATTTGCGGTTGATTGATCAAACACAGGTGAGCTGGCAAAACCGGGCTCACTTCTTCGGGGTCGCGGCGCAGATGATGCGCCGGATTCTGGTTGATCACGCCAGAACTAAACATCGCGACAAACGCGGAGGATCTGCCAGGACGCTCTCGCTGGATGAGGTGCTGGACGTGGGGAAAGGGCGAGCGGCTGACCTGTTGGCCCTTGATGAAGCGCTCGAAAGCCTTGCCGGGATTGATCCACGCAAGGGACGGGTGGTTGAGATGCGGTTCTTTGGGGGGTTGAGCGTGGAGGAAACTGCCTCCGTGCTGGACGTTTCACCGCAGACGGTAATGCGTGATTGGAAGCTGGCAAAGGCATGGCTTTACCAGGAGATCAAGAGAGAAACCCGTGATGACGCCTGAGCGTTGGCAAACAATCGAAGAGCTGTTTCACGCTGCTTTGCAGCTTGAGCCAAACGGGCACAGGGCATTTCTTGAAGAAGCCTGTGCCGGCGATCCTCGGTTGCAGCACGAAGTCGGTGAATTGCTTGCGTCCTTCGAAGAAGCTGGAGACTTTATCGAACAAGCGCCCCTCGTGGGAGCGATTTCGTCAGTCATCCAGGATTCCGCCGAATCAAGAGCGCAGCAAGCCGCGGCTCCCTCGCTCATTGGGCGTCGGATCGGCCGTTACGAGATTCAATCCTTGCTTGGCGCGGGTGGAATGGGAGAGGTCTATCTCGCTCATGACGTGATGTTGGACCGCCGGATCGCCCTGAAGATCCTGCCGGCCCAGTCTACTGAGGACGACGCCCAGGTGCAGCGGTTCGAGCGCGAAGCCCGCGCTGCTTCCGCGCTCAATCACCCGAACATCATCACCATTCACGAGATCGGGCAGGGCGCCGGCCATCATTTCATCGCCACCGAATTCATCACCGGACAAACGCTGCGCGCCCGCCTGAATGCGGGCCAGGTCAAACCCAGCGAGGCGCTGAAGATCGCCGCACAGATCGCCAGCGCCCTTGCAGCGGCGCACTCCGCAGGCATAATCCACCGCGACATCAAACCGGAAAACGTCATGACGCGGCCCGACGGTCTAGTCAAGCTGCTGGATTTCGGCCTGGCCAAACCGCTTCAACCGGAAGGGCCACCGGGTAAAGTACTGCCATCTCAGAGCAACAGCCTGCAAACTGATCCGACTATGTTGATGGGCACGCTCGCTTATCTGTCACCAGAACAGGCGCAGGGCGAAAAGGTTGATCATCGAACGGACATTTTCAGTCTTGGGGTTGTGCTGTATGAGATGGTTACGGGCGGACGGCCTATCACCGGCGACCATCCGGCAGCAATTCTTAATGCGATTCTAAATGCGGCTCCTGCTCCCGACAACGGCGAAGCGGCGGCCCTTCCCCGCGAACTGGGAACGATCATCTGCCGCGCATTGGAGAAAGATCGCAGCGCGCGTTATCAAACCGCTGAAAAGTTGAACGCCGATCTTCAACAGATGGCCCGCAAACTGGAATCTGCGCCAGACGAGCTGCACAGCCTCAGTTCAAGACCCTATCGCTCGACCCGCAACGCGTGGCTAATGAGAATCGGCTGGGGACTGGCGATCGTGATAAGCGCCTGGGCGGGCTGGCGCTGGTGGAATGCGGCAAGAACAGTTACGTCATCTTCCTGGACGGAGGCCATCTCGACCAAGCTCACAGCCTACCCCGGCGAGGAGTTCACGCCCAGCCTCTCGCGGGATGGAAAGAGCCTGATCTTCGCGCATCAGGTAGATGGCGATGACGATATTTGCTGGCAACGCATGGGAGAATCAACCTTCAAAAATCTGACCGCCAATTGCCCCGCAGACGATATTCAACCGTCTTTTTCGCCCAACGGCGAACAGATAGCATTCCGGTCAGATTGCGATGGCGGCGGCATTGTCATTATCGAGGCAAATGATCAGGCTAATCAGCAGCGCGGCAAGCGGCTGTCAGAAGCTGGTTACAATCCTACCTGGTCGCCGGACGGCAGAGAAATTCTTTATTCGACGGGAAATGCTTACAGTCCTCACATCCGTCGCACAGCGGGCGGCCAGCTTTGGGCCGTCAACGTGGCCACCGGAGAAAAGCGGCGTCTGGCAACGCCAGATGCAATGCAGCCACACTATTCCCCGCACGGATTGCGTGTTGCCTATTGGGGCGTGAATCCGGCGAATCAGCAGCAGCGGGATATTTGGACCATCCCTACACAAGGCGGCGCAACCGTGGCGGTAACGAACGACGCCGCTCTGGATTGGAACCCGGTCTGGTCGCCCGATGGCCAGTATCTTTACTTTGTCAGCAACCGGACAGGCACAATGAATCTCTGGCGTGTGCCACTTGAAGAAGCGACAGGGAAGGTATTGGGACCTCCTGAAATTGTTACTGGGCCGTCGGGTGAGAATTGGCAGCCGAGCTTTTCACGGGATGGGCGGCAGTTGGTTTATGTGCAACGCCACACCCGGAGCGGGATCGAATCCATCGGCTTCGACCCGGCCAAAGGCGTCGTCACTGGGACGTCTACCACCATCACCCAGGGGACGGAACGGCCCGGATTTCCGGACCTCTCGCCCGATGGCGAATGGCTGGCCTACTACAATTTCGGCGCGGCGCAGGAGGATGTTTTCATTCTCAGGCTAGACGGCAGCGAGACGCGCCAACTGACCAATGACGCCTGCAAAGACCGCATGCCGCGCTGGTCACCCAACGGCAAAGAGATTGCCATCTACTCCGACTGCGATGGCACGGATCAGATTTGGGTGGTCGATGTAGCAACCGGTAACCGGCGGCAACTCACCTTCCAGAAGGGCGCGGGCGCACAATATCCTGTTTGGTCGCCGGATGGAGCACGCTTGGCTTATCACAGCCGGGGCGCGGGGACTTTTATCTTCGATGTGGCCAAGCCCTGGAAAGAACAAACTCCCGTTGCGCTGGCGCCGATGAATGAGCCAGGCCGCTGGTTTGTTACCTGGTCGTGGTCTGCGGATGGACGCGGGTTGGCCGGCGTCAGAGGCAGCGCCGATGAAGATTTTCCCGGAATCTGGGTTTACCATTTGGACTCCAAGCAATACCAACAAGTCACAAAGATTGGGGAATTCCCGATCTGGTTGAATGATAGCCGCCGGTTGGTCTTTCCGGACGAGCGCAGGCTTTATCTGGCCGATGTCCGAACCGGCCTTGACCGCCCAGTTTTGAGTATCGCACCAATGTTGATCAATTACGGGCTGCCTTCACGCGATGGCCGCCGCATCTATTACATTGCACGAGCGACGGAAGGAGATATTCAGGCGCTCTCTCTGAAGTGAGGCTAAAGTTTTTGTGCGTGCTTTCAAGCCAGGTTGCCTGGGCGGTCATTTTCCGGTTTGGCTCAACGACAACCGTCGGGTGCTGTTTAGAGAATGGACGACCGGCGGGAACGCTTATTGGACTCTTAATGGACTCGCGAAAATATTGTCACTCAGGCTCAAAGACTAACAGTCATCTGTTTATTTCAATCCAGCCTTTGTTAACCCCAGCATCTCATCAGCGGACCCAGGAACAGTCCTAAAACTGATATTGAGGCGATTCCAGAGATTGATTACACCGATCGCGAACGTTAATTCCGAGATTTGCTTCTCGCTAAACTGTGCCCGAACACGATCGTACACTTCATCATCGACGCCATGATCGGAGAGTTTGGTAACAGCTTCCGTCCACTCAAGCGCCGCTTTCTCCGTTTCTGAGAATAGCGAAGACTCTCGCCAAATCGGGATGTGGTAAATCCGCAGTTCCCGTTCCCCATGTATCTTGGCTTCTTTGCAATGCATATCAAGACAAAGCGCACAACCATTGAGTTGAGACGCCCGTATGTTAACGAGGTCAAGCAGAGTGTTTCCCAGCGAGCCCTTCTTCACGGCCTCACTCAGCTCAAAGAGTTTTTTTGACAGATCAGGTGATGTCGTATAGTAATCCGGGCGTTGACTCATAGCATCTCCCTTCAAGCGGTCTTATAATCGACCGCCGCTGAATAGACATGCCGCTTTTCCGAGTTCGGCGCAAGTCCTTTACCTTGTCACGTAACTAATCTACTAACGAATCACCAGCTCGAAGGAAGTTGCCTCACCAAACTTTCCAAAACACTCTTATTCACGAACTTTCCTTTTCGCCTACGGGCAAACACTTGCCCTTCGGCCCCGTGTGTTAGGAGACACTATTCCTTTATGAGTCACCGCTGATATGGCTCCGTGCTACGCGGAGCTTCAGGCACTTGCTCATCAAGTGACTGGCGATACTTGATGCACCCTTGCATGAATTGAGGCCATGCGGGAACAATCGGCAGAGGATCGGTCTTCTCCGGCAAAAGTCTCCAAAGCGCTGGATGATGCCAACACAGTTCATGTCCACTGCTGTCCCTATGGTCACGAATACCTTGCCTTAGCTTCTTCACTTCTGTGATGAGATGATCTCGTGTCATCTTGCCGAGATCTTCATCCATAATTTAGCGCATCGCCCGCGTCTACGTCAGTGAACGAGCAACGATTGCACTCTAGCCATACTTCGATGTTCACTGGCTTTCTCATTGTTAGCAGGTCCGCATTCTATTAAGTCCCCATTGTCATCGACGAAATTGGGGATCATCCGAGCCAGGCTGCTCGCGCGATCAGAAACAACCCTGCTCCGACGACGACGGCCCCGATGGTTCGCGCGACGCGCTCACCGGCTGGTGCGAGTCGCTCGACCGTGATGGCTGCCCACACGACAGCCATCGCGCGAAGGTCCATGACCCCGATGACCAGGAGGATCGAAATCAGACCGGCACAGCAGCTGCTGCAGTGGAGGCCGAGCCGCAGGCCGTGTCGCCAAGCCGTGCCGACGTCGGCCGGCAGCGTACGGCCGAGCCCGGAGTCCTCCCGGCAGCAGGCAAGGTGACGTGCCTTCCATGGGGTGAACTGGAGCGCGCCGGCGATCAGGACGACCACGCCCATAGCGATCGGAACGGCGCGCGCCAGCGCCGGCTGCTCCATCTCGACTGCCGCCAGCGCCAAGCCCAGCGGAAAAGCGGCCATTCCGAATACGGTCCACACCGAGAAGTAACCCACGCCCACAAGCGCGGTCAGCCAACCCAGGCGCGTCTCGCCTGTACTTTCGACGGCCTGGCGGTAGCGCCACAGCATCGGGACCAAGGACGGCAGCATCATCGCAACCATCATCACGACCCACATGCCCAGGAACGACGCCGCGGCGCCGGGCCACGTCTGTCCGGGCATCCGCATCCACGCCATCGACATGGTCCAGCCGCCGGGCATCGGCATCTCGCCCATAGCCGACATGGACGCGCCCCAGACGATCGTCACCGCCGCGCTGGCGGCAAAGAGCAACGCTGAGACGCCAAAAAACGCTTGCTGGGAAGCTCGCTCAGAAGCCATGCGTCGTGAGATATCCAGTCCCGCGGTTGCGCTACGACAACCACGACTTCGCTCAGCCTTTGTCGTACTCGTCGTGGCGGCGCCACCACATGCCCGTCTCGTTACGGCCCTTGGGTGCGCGGTCGAGCCACTGGTACATGCCCCAGAGGCCGTCCAGTCCGCGCGCATAGGCGGAATAGACGTGGTAGACGACGCCGTCCTCGAGCACGAACGCGCTCATGCCCGGCCTCTCGCGCGTGTACGTCGCCACGTCGGTTCCGGTCATCGCCGCATTCTCGGCGACAGGCCCCTCGCCGCGTTTCGTCAGTGAGTCGCCGATCCCGCTTACCGTCCACGCCGGCTCGCGCTGGTAGTTGTATTCGATGCCCCCCTCGCGCTGTTGCTCCTCGGTGAATCCGACGCTGAAGTCGAAGTTGAAGTCTCCGCCAAACGAGGAAGCCCAGGGAAACGTCCAGCCCATCCGCTGCTTGTACGACTCCAATTTCGCGAGGGGTGCCCGCGACATCGCCGAAAGCGTGACGTCGTGGTTGGCCAGGTGGACGACGAAGCCGTGGAACCCGTCCGCGATCGAAGAGCAGGTCGCACATCCCGCCGCGTAGTCGGGCCCGAACATGAAGTGGTAGACGAGGAGCTGCGAGCGTCCTCGAAAGAGGTCTGCCAGCGAGGCGCTCCCCTCGTCGGTCTCGAATCGATACTCCTTGTCGATCCGCACCCAGGGCAGCTCCTGCCTCCGCCGCGCCAACTCGTCGCTGCGCCGCGTGAGTTCCTTCTCTGCCGCGAGGAGCTCGAGCCGTGCGGCGAGCCACTCTTTGCGAGTCCCGGTCTTGTGGTCGGCCATCGTTTCTCTCCTTCTTGTGGTCGCTTTGCAGATCCCCTTACCATTCAAGTTCACGCGATTGGGCGCCACACTACTCCTTATTCAGGATAGTTTTTTTCAAGGAATTCGGACCTGAAGTTTTGTGGCGGAGTCGGAATGTCTGGCCGGCCCTCTGGCGTAAAGTCCATGAGATTCCAATAGGCCCACACCGTGTCGACATGATTCGACATCGTTTCGGTTCCCCAGAAATGAAAGATCTTTCCATCCTGCTTCTTAAATACATGCATCACTGGCCATTGCATGTCATCAGAGTCTCCCTGGCATTTGTAATCGGCTTGATATGGAGATTCGAATCCGGAAACCAGCGGAATCTGCGACCATCCACGTCGTTTGGCCCACGCATTGATTCGATCGGCAGGGGCTTTGGCAATTGCGACAAACGCGGCGTTTCGGTTGACCGAATACCAGGTGCGATCAAATCCATCGACCAGCGAGGTACAGGAAGGACAGGGATTGTCCCAGTTCGGACCGTACATGAATGAATAAATCAGCAGGGTGTTTTTGTCAGCAAATAGCTCGGAGAATTTCACACTCTTCCCTACTTTCCCATCGTTGGCCCATTGGAAGACGTAGTCGTCTTTCAACTGCCCACCGGGAGGGAGATTGCGGCGTCTTTCTGCCACAGATTTTACTTTGTCGATAAGCTCTTGTTCGTCTTTGAGCAATGAGTCGCGCGCATCGCGATACTCTCTGCTTTCGTTTGGATACCGTAGTTCACTCATGTTCATCTCCTGTTTGAAACTAGTATTCGGGTTTAATCTAATGGCTGCTCGTGGCCGAAAGCTGTCGTTTGCACATCCAGCTGATTCGCCGAGCAATCCCGCAGCTACTGACTGGAAGATTCGCAGCGGTGGCGCACCAATTATCAGCCGTAAAAAGTGAAGCCGAATAGCATGTCAAGTATTCCAACGACTAAACCACCAGAAAGAATCGAGTTGAAAGCTCGGGGCCGCTGGAAGGAAGTTGCTTCACCAAAACTCTCCAAAACATTCTCCCTCATGAATCTCTCCTTTTGCCTACGGCCCAATCACCTCTCCTCCACCCAGCGTGTTAGCGACGGCATTCCTTGATAAGTCACCGCTGATATGGCTCCGTGCTGCGCGGAGCTTCGGGCGCTGCTCATGGAGAGACCGTCGATACTCTATGCACTCTTGCATAAACTGGGGCCACGCCGGAACAATGGGAACAGGATCGGTCTTCTCTGGTAAGAGCCCCAGAGCGCTGGATGATGCCAACAGAGGCCATGTCCACTGCTGTCCCTTGCTGTCCCTATGCTCACGAATACCTTGTCTTAGCCTCTTCACTTGTGTGATGAGATGGTCCCGTGTCATCTCAGCGAGATCTTCACCCATCATTTACCTCCTACGCATCAAAGAAGACCCGCATTTGTGCTTTAACACCCGCCTTATCAAAGGAAATCGGGTAGAGAATATCATCTCTGTATTTCGTGAAGGGCCAAGACCCTCTGAACGTATCATCGCCGGTTCGAGCAACAAAGGCATGGAATTCATTAGTACCCTTGCGGGCAACTTCAAAGCCCTTGTCAGGGTTTAAAACATATACGGTTGCATTGTCTCTGAAGTGCGACGGCAGTGCACTCAGGGCTAGCTGAATTTCCAAATCTCGCGGTAGCGGCTCGATTTTATTGGTCACCTCGGGCGTCTGCTTACTTTCCGCCCTCGCTGTCAGCGAGAACAAGAGACCTGCAATTACGATAATTGTCTGAATCTTTTTCATCTGGACCTCCTTTTGCCATGGTGAAACTGTTAGACAACATCATTCAGCCAGGTCGCGACGCGGTGACCGTGCCATGTCGGACCCTCCCGAACAAACGCCCACTCGGGATTTTTCGTGATATCCCGGTGCGTTCTCGTTTGGAACTCGTCGTTGAGGCGGCAGCGATAACCTCGCTGGCCATCACCTCGCGTATTCTCGATAAGCCTTGGGTGGTTGTTGGTCCATGAGATATCTTAGCAACGGGTATCGAACGATGGGAGTTACAAGTATGACGGGATTCCGATGGACTCGCTGATCACTGCGGCGGCGCGTGCACTTGCAGCGGGTGATCCCCTCGGCGCGTTGAAGCGGGTCGCCCTGCGCGACGACGCGTCTGCTCTCGCGCTTCGAGGCATCGCGATGGCGCAGCTCGGCGATTTCATTCGAGCGAAGGCTCTCCTGCGAAGTGCCGCGCGTGCCTTCGGTCC
>JBGTLM010000250.1:0-5748 GCA_041744135.1 Pyrinomonadaceae bacterium | reverse complement strand
CTATAAGTTCAAGGCGGAGGTGCTCTGGGTGGTGCTCGCCGGCGGCCTGATAGGTCTTGCAAAGACGAAGCTGTTTTAGGCGAGATGCGATCACATCACGCCGTCCCATTCCTACTTTTCAACGGGGCTCCGATAATGCTCAGGTCGGTTCGTGTTGAGGCTGCCCGTATTGCTCCACGTCCCTATCTGGATCGTACAACGCCGCAGTATCGCGGCCGCCGGAGATCGTTGCAACCTCCAGCGACAAGCACCTTGCCGTTAGGCAATAGCGTTGCTGAACCGAAGCGCGCACAGTTGAGGCTGCCGGTGTAGCTCCAACTCGGGGCAGCCGCCTGTGCGGAGGCCAGCCCGGATGAAGCCGAAAAGGGGCCGTGCAGATTATCAGGCCGGCCACCGCCAGGATCAGAACAACCGCGCGTTGTGAGTGCTCTTTTTTGTTTCATCTCAGCCTCTCGCTCTCTACGGAGTCCGCCTTGACACGTCGGGCTTCATAAAGTTAGTTGCCCTCGCGCTTGGGGGCACCGTGAGCGCTGACTGTAGGCGGCGCGCATCACGGCTGACCGAAGCGTCCGCGGTACTCGGCGGAGATGATGAACGACTTGACCATCTCGGCCGCGGCGAAGTCGCCGCCGTGGTCGTTGAGCTTCGCGAGCCAGAAGCCGTACCCGCCCGCGTCTGGGTCTCTGTGCAGGTATCCGAAGTACTGCATCAGCACGAAGGCCGCCCGGAGCTCCGCCTCCCTCACTGACGACGAATCTACGACGCTCCTAAACGCCGCCACCCGGCCCGCCGCGCCCCCGCGCCGAAGGCGTCAACGGCCGCCTGCCGCTCGCCGGCTGTTGATGCGACGCCGGCCGAGTTGAAGAGCGCGTCCACGTACTGCGTGCCCGACAGCGACGCCGGGAAGCGGACTTGAAGGCAGGGCTTGCGACGACCTGCTGGGCGTAAAGTTGCTTGTTCTGTTCGAGCACCTGTTGTGAGCCGGGCTGCCCGTCGACTAAGCCCTGGCCGACCTGGCGGGCATCGGAGAGGAACTGCGCGGCGTTGGCGGTTCGATCCCGTCCCTGGCCACCATTATTTTCAATAACTTAGCGATAGCCAAAAACAGGCAAATTTAGTCGCGCGAACAATACGCGAACATGGGTCTACGTTACTTTCAATTTGGCGGCGCAACTTGAAAAAGTGAGCAAGTTCTCCACCGCTTGAGACACGCGGCGTCGGCACTCTGCAAATGTAGCCCGTTATTGGTAGTTGCGTGGGCGAGCCGCTAAACGCAGCGTTAGGCGCGCGTAGCACTTTGGCATGCAGGAGATAATCATGATCTTACTTAGAGTAATGGCCATATGCTTCGGGACTTGCATGATGCTTGCGTCAACCGAAGTGAACGCGCTGGACAAAGCCGATCAGCTTCGAGCCATCGAGCGTGCGCGGTTGCGCTCTCTTGTGGATGCAGATGTGGCAACCGCTCGTCGCCTGCATGCGGGCGACTTCGAGCTATTAACCCCTTAGGTGGGTCGCTTTCGAAGGAACAATACCAGAAACATTGCGTCTGGAGAATTGGACTATCTCGAGTGGGGACCGGGAGAAATTCGGGTTAGGCTCTACGGCAATGCAGCTGTCATCCGATATCAAGCGCACTTGAGAGTATCCGTCAACGGGAGTGCGGCCCGCGAGTCACGCTTTGGCAAGCGGATCTTTACGAAAAGCGAAACGGCCAGTGGCAAATAGTCTGGGCGCATGCCACCCAGATCCAACAGCGATGAGGTACCTTGCGGGAGCGCGCCTAACACGGCATCCAGTGCCGGCCAAATAAGCTTTGTTTTTATCATCAGTGGCTCGTGCGCGCCGCGATGCCGGGCGTTATGTTGGTATTCTCGGGAGGTACCCTGCGGGTCGTTTTACTTGCCGATATCGTCTTTCTCGTCGCTCCGATCGCTTGAGCACGAACGCCTGCTCAAACGACACGGTCACTAATAATGGTATTCGATATCGAGGGCTCGCATTTCCAACTCGTGGTTACGCGCTACCGAAAATCTCGCTACAGCGTGCGCCGAAAAATGCCGAAGCCCTCATTACAAAAGGTCGAATCAATGTATCATCCTGCTAAGAATCGGGTGGCGTCGAGAATCGACACAAGCGGCGGACGAGCAAACGGCCGGGCCAGAGAACCGCAGATCGTGCTTTGGGTGATCCTTTCGCGTCTGTGGATGCGATGGCGCTCCACGCTGTCCAGGAAACAGTAATTGGGCAATCATATTTACTCAGTCATCCTTGCGGCACCTTCTGAAAGCATACCTTGAATACTACGAAGACTCACGCACACATCTGGCACTGAAGAAAGACGCATCTCAAGGGACCAACACAGGCAAAGCGAACTCTGATGAAAACCTAGCCTGACCCGCTCATCTCGGCTAGAATGCGCGTGAATTTCTTTTTTCCCCGAGTCTTAAATACCTGAACCCCAGCATGAGTCCCCCAATCACGTCAGGCACAAAACTTAATCGTTACGAACTTCGGTCAAAGATTGGTGCCGGCGGAATGGGCGAGGTCTATAAGGCACGCGACACCGAACTCGGTCGCGACGTGGCAGTAAAAGTCTTACCTTCCAGTTTCTCAGCCGATAGAGATCGTCTGAGTCGCTTCAAACAGGAAGCCTGTGCAGCAGGTGCCCTCAATCACCCGAACATCCTTGTTGTGCACGACATTGGCGCACACGATGGTTCACCGTATGTGGTTTCCGAGTTATTGGAAGGTGAGACGCTTCGGGAGCGCATCGGTGGAAGCCCGCTATCTCAACGTCGCGCGATTGACTATGCATTGCAGATTGCGCACGGCTTGGCGGCAGCGCACGAGAAAGGAATCATCCATCGCGATCTAAAGCCAGACAACATCTTCATCACCAACGACGGTCGCGTGAAGATTCTCGACTTTGGACTGGCCAAACTTACTCAGGACGACGGAACTCAGCAACAAAGTGACATACCAACTCGTCGTGCAGACACTGATCCAGGTGTGGTGATGGGAACGGTCGGTTACATGTCGCCGGAGCAAGTCCGTGGACAAACACTGGATCAACGGTCTGACATCTTTTCATTTGGCGCAATTCTTTACGAGATGCTTTCGGGACGTCGCGCCTTTCATGGCGAATCCGCCGCCGACACGATGAGTGCAGTTCTGAAGGAAGACCCGCCGGAGCTATCGGAATCAAACAAATCTGTTTCGCCGGCGCTCGAACGGGTGGTGAATCACTGCCTGGAAAAGAACCCGGGAGCGCGGTTTCATTCGGCCACCGATCTCGCGTTTGCGCTTGAAGCATTATCGGGCTCTGCATCGGTTTCTAACCAAACGGTTACCGTACCGGCATTGACTCCAGGACGGAATAGCCGAAACAGACTTTCGATGGTTCTTGCGGCGGTTGCAGTTTTGGCAGCAATCGTCTTTGCGATTTTTTATTTTCGGAGACCTGCCGTACCGGAAGCCCACACCGTTCGCTTCTTTGTCCAACCGCCCGATCAAGGAACAATCTCGGGGGGTGGCGGCCAACATGTTTCGCCCGATGGTCTTCGACTGGTCTTTCCCGTTACAGGCCCTGATGGCAGGAGACTTCTTTGGACTCGGCCCATTGACTCGTTGACAGCGCAACCCCTGGCGGGGACTGAAGACGCATCTAATCCGTTCTGGTCGCCTGACAGTCGTTTTATCGGTTTTTATGCTGCAGGAGGAAAACTTAAGAAGGTCGAATTCACCGGCGGCCCTACCCAAGTGTTGACAGATGTGCAGGTGCGTGGGGGCGGAGCATGGAGTCGGGAAGGTGTGATTCTCTTTCCGAAAAATTCGGGAGAGGGACTTTACCGTATGTCTGCGTCGGGTGGCGCGCCTGCCCCTGCGACAACTCTCGATGAATCACGAAAAGAGCTTGCGCATGCGTGGCCCTACTTTTTGCCGGATGGGCGGCATTTCTTGTATCTCGCTCGAAGTCTGCAAAGGGAAAACACCGGCATTTATGTCGGAACACTGGATTCAAGCGAGCGGAAACTTTTGCTGAACACTGATTCCAGTGCGGTTTATGCTCCGCCGGGCTTTCTCCTTTTCCTTCGCGAGCGAACGCTCATGGCCCAATCCTTTGATGCGAGTAGTTTGCAACTGTCGGGCGAACCATTTCCAATTGCCGACCAGGTTGGCCAGAACGCAGCTATCGGACGAGCATTCTTCTCAGTCTCGGAAACTGGCGTACTTACATTCCTAAGCGCCAGCACTCCCAATACTCAGCTTGCGTGGTTCGATCGTGCTGGTAAGCAGCTCGCGCTAGTCGGCTCGCCAGCAACTGACACGGCCATTCGGCTGTCGCCTGATGAAAAGCTACTTGCTGTTGGTCGTCTCGATATACAGTCTGCCTCGACGGATATCTGGTTGATTGACCTGACGCGTAATGTACCCTCGCGATTCACTTTCGATCCGGCGAACGAAAACAATCCCGTCTGGTCTCCTGATCGGAGCCGCATTCTGTTCTCTTCGAACCGAGGCGGTGTCACGAACTTGTATCAAAGGCTTGCGACTGGAACCGGTAGCGATGAAGCGCTGTTCAAATCTGAGCTGCCGATCGCCCCTTTAGACTGGTCCTCAGACGGTAAATTTATTCTCTACACCGAAGTGTCTCCAAAGACGGATAACGATATTTGGATCTTGCCGCTGTTTGGCGACCAAAAGGCGACGCCATACCTCAAGTCTGAATTCAGTGAAACACAGGCGCGGTTCTCACCGGACGGCCGCTGGATCGCATATACATCAAACGAGTCTGGAAATTTTCAAGTCTATGTTCAGAGCTTTCCAGCTTCAGGAGGCAAATGGCAGATTTCAACCAATGGCGGCGGGCAGCCACAGTGGCGCGGCGAGGGTAAAGAATTGTTCTTTTTAAGCCCTGATAGAAAGCTCATGGTTGTCGAGGTTAATGGCGCGGAATCGACATTCAAAGCTGGCGTTC
Organism: Pyrinomonadaceae bacterium; assembly: GCA_041744135.1. Taxonomy (GTDB): domain Bacteria; phylum Acidobacteriota; class Blastocatellia; order Pyrinomonadales; family Pyrinomonadaceae; genus PSRF01. The sequence continues at coordinate 767 of JBGTLM010000250.1, read as the reverse complement.
CTAAAGCGCTCTTCGAGGCGCGCACGATTCCAACGGTTCCATTCTATGGCTTCAATGCATCATATTATGCTGCTAGCGGTAATGGGCAACGGTTTCTGGTCAGCACGTTGGCTGGAGAGTTTACTCCGACGCCATTAACAGTGGTCTTAAACTGGACGGCCGGAACCAAAAGATGAGTCTCATCGCCGGAACAAAACTTGGTCGCTACGAAATCCGCTCACAACCGGCATAAGCTCTTTCACCCTCAGTAACATCAGTTGATTAAAAACACTTCGGCGAATCGGTAAGCGGCCCTCAGAAGGCCGGCCTGGGCGGTTCGATCCCGTCCCTGGCCACCAAAAAAACCAAGAAAAACGAATAAGGGGAAGTAGGTAAAAGGGAAAATGGCTCTGAGGTTACCTTCTCTTCCATTTTCCCTCTTACCCCTTTTCCCCGGGGTTTCCTATCGTTTCCAGTAGTGCCTGATTCTTTCCTCGAGGAAGGGGAAGGGAACATACTCGGCGCTGCGGCCCGAGCGCCGCATTTCCTCAACCATACGCATGGCGCCATCGGCATTCCTCGTGTGGACGAGTATGGTCGAGGCGCGTTGCAGATCAGGGTTTGCCGCCAGCCAGGAAGCGATTGCGTAGCCGGTGCGTTCATCATCCCGGTCTAATGAGCTGTAGTGTTCGGGATGCAGGTCATGATCCAGAAAGATTGCGTCGTAGGAATTCTCGCCCAAAAGCTGCTGCGCCTGACTCACGTTGTGGGCCATATCGATAAAGTCG
>JBGTLM010000249.1:0-20883 GCA_041744135.1 Pyrinomonadaceae bacterium | reverse complement strand
AACGTATTCGCGCGGGATGTAAGTGGGGCCGCCCGGCGGGGTAAACATCTCGCGCTGCATGACGGATTCAACTTCGCGGGCAATCTTAACCAGAAATTCTTCCCAGATTCTCCGCGGTCGCGCGTGCTCGTCGGCGGCTTCCAGCAGTCCTTCTCCGCTTTCGCCGTCTATCCATTTTCTGATCGACTCGATCAATCCCAACTGATCAATTCCTCCTTAGGATTAGCCTGAACGAGATCAAAGAGTTCTCCGAATGTCTTGCCGACTTTGAGTCTTCTAAGAATATCAACTCTCTTCCTTTGTAGTCTCGTAGGGACTCAATGTTTATAGACCCGGTAATATGAAAGAGAGTTCAAAGCTCCGAAGGAGCGAAATATTTCCGGGGCATCGCACATCGTTAGGAACATTTCGCTCCTATGGAGCTGGCCGAGTCCGTCTTGGGCCGAGGGTCTATAAACATTTCATCCCTCCGGGATTGGATTGCCCAGTTAATAGGCACCAGTGACAAATGCCCAGCGAAAAAAGATCACGGGATTATCTTCACTGCGAATTGAGTCCTTAGACCCGGTCGCTACCGCTCGCGGTTCTGTATTAGTGTGATCCATAAGCGCCGCCCAAATCGTACTTGTATATTCCTACTCAAACCTCACGTACCGTTTGTTTATCCAACCGCGATCCGACGAAAACTGATCGGTCTTTGGGCGCTTGTGGGTCACGACTTGAACTTCATACCAGTTGCTGTTTTCGCTTAACACCTTCACCCGCGAGCCGCTTTCAGCAAGGCCAATGGTCTGATTCGAAGAACCTGGACCGGCCCGGAGATTTACGTCTGTGGTTGTAACACCTTCGCGGCCGGCTACAAAGACTTCCGGGAGTCCGGCAATCCGTCGCAATGGGTTCCATTGAGACGTGACATATTTATGCGTGGCTAACAGCATTCCCGAGAAGCTAAGAATAAGTAGGAGCGCCACCAGGAATCTCCTGGGCCGACCTCGTGGTGTTCGCGGATACGACTGAGCCGGCACTGACAAAAGTTTCCCATTCCGCGCCTGGTCAGGAAATCCGGCGACAATGTCCTTCGCCAGCGGGCGCGGGGCAACGCCTTCGGTTGCCAAAAGGCCCTCCTGAATCCTAGTCACGGGTACCACAATCCGCGGACGTCTTGCGGGCTCAAGACTGGCATGGGCCAATTCCGGCACTGGGGCGAGCTCGAAACGGGCCCTCGGCGGGGCCTCAGTAATGTCTTCAGGGTCGACGCTCAGTTCGGAACTCGGCTTGTGCCCCGGTCCCGAGATTCCTCCGCCAAGAGACCGTGTCGGTCGTAAAGCCGCCTCCGCCAGTTCATCCCAAAACTCCGGCACTATCTGATAGCGATTCTCAGGTCGCCTCTGCGTGGCTTTCTCAAGCACCCTGAGAACCGGAGCCGACCAATACTCACTACTGATCGCGGCCGGCAACTCTCTGATTGAATGATGCGCGAAACGGCGCGGTGCTTCGCCAGCAAGCAAGCTATACGTGGTTTTCGCCAGGGAATAGATGTCCGCTGCGGGAGTCAAGTTTACTGGCGTTATAACTAGCGATCCTGTATCGAGTTGAGATGTCTGCACTAGCGGATTGTGTTCAGGAGCTGAGTAAATATTTGTTCCCACTCGAGTGATTGCGCCTTCATTTGTTCCAAAGCGTGCTACGCCAAAATCCGCGATCTTGACGATTTTTCTGTCGGCGGTCAGCAACAAATTCTGGGGCTTGATGTCGCGATGAATCACACCGCACTGATGCGCATGAGCCAGACCGGAACAGACCTGCTCGAGATAGAAGAGCGTCTTCTCGATAGACAAGGGGTGGTTTCGAGAAAGTGCCAGCATATCGCCGCCGGGCAAGTATTCCAGCACGATGTAATGAAAGGTGGTTCCGGCCAGGTCGATCGCGGTTCCGTGGCCGAGACGGTTGATTATGTGCGGATGTCTGACGCGATCAATGGCCACGGCCTCGTTCTGAAAGTTAGCCACCAGCGTTCGCTCCAACTCGGCATCGGGCGTCTCTTGCAGGAAAATGTTGAGCGCTTTGATGACCACAGTGGTTGGCGCCCCGTCAGGAGCTGCGTTGTCCTTGGCGACGTAGATCTCCGCGTAGCTGCCCCGCCCAAGGCATTCCAGTACATCGTATCGGCCATCCAGCCGGCTTTGTTGTAGCTTCAGTTCCGCCATTGGCCCGCGTTCCAACCGAATTATCCGCGTTCCTTAGATGCCTTCCTGAGATACTTGGCCACTGCTTTCATAAGCTCACCGGTACAGAAAACTTGAACGCGCACATCCGGGGGGCAGGCGTCCGAGGGAACCCACTGCGTACCAGTTTAGGGGGAATTACCAGGGACGGGCCTCGGCAACATCTCTTCCAGATGCGTCAGAGCTCGCGGCTTTTCTTTATCGAATTTTATTGCCAGAGCCGCGAGAGCCAAGGTCGCCTCTTTTCGTATCGTGGAGTTTGCGGGAGAGGGGTTGCTGTCTGACTTCACAATTGCCTGAGCCAGAGCCCGGGTCGCCTCTTCGCTGTTTCCGGCAAGCAGCGAGGCTCGACCATAAAGGTACAGAAACTCCGGGTCCGATGATTCCAGTGGACTGGCGACGCCCTGACGCGTTAGCTCAGCGTTCGTCTGAGTGGAAAGCCAGCCATTCGGGTCTCTATCGATCTCGCGGCGGCTTTGCTCAAACTTCAACAGTGGGTCTTCTGCCACCAAGGGGGTGGGAGAGACCTGGACACTCGCGTCGTTTTCTTCCTTCAAGAAAGGGATGGGCCCTTTGTAGCGCCTGCCTGCGTAGAATGCGCCGCCCACTGCCCCGAGAAAAATCAGGAGCAGGAACAGGCGGGTTATGGCTTGGGCAAAACCACTTTTATAAGTATTGGACGAGGGAATATTCAATTTCCGTTCGGGTGTGCTGATCTGCCCTTCTTCCGGATTGTCGCCCACCGCCGGGAAGGCAACTCGGGAAGGTTGAACCATCGCCTCTTCGCCAACATCCATATTAGTCGCCGTCAGGGGTTGGCCAACGCTGTCGATGACCGCTAGTCTTTCCGTGACTGGTGAGATGGTTCGCTCCAGATTTTCCAGACGCCCGCTGGAAGGTATCCGCTGGCCACAACGAACGACGACTGCGGTAAGATTGTCTTCCGCCCCGCGCTCATAACAGGTGCTCTTCAACCCATCGCAGAGTGCCTTCAAACTATCGTGTGTAACCATCAGCTGCTTTAATTCAGCGTCCGGGATATGACGCGTGATGCCGTCCGTGCAGAGCAGAAACTCTGTTCCATCCTCAACCGCTATAGTTTTTAGATCGACTTCGACCGAGTCTTCTGCGCCCAGAGCGCGGCTAATGACGTTCTTGCTGGGATGGTGAGCGGCTTGATCGGCGGTCATACGACCGGCCCGCACTTCTTCTTCTACTACTGAATGATCTTCGGTTTCACGGACGAGGTCGCCATTTGTGGTAAGGCGATAAAGGCGCGAGTCTCCGACGTGCCCGATAGTTGCAATGTTCCCTTTCAGATGAAGGGCAACAATCGTGGTGGCCATCATCGAGAACTTGGCATGTTCCTGGGCCATCTGGTGAATCGAGGCATTTGCCCGTTGAATGGCCAGCTCCATCAGGTCCTCGACATCGTCCCCAGCTACTTGATGACGGAAAGCTTCATCGAGCACTTCGATGGCTGTCTGCGAGGCAACTTCTCCGGCCTCTGCGCCACCCACGCCATCGGCGACAGCAAAAATGAAGCGCCCGCTATCGGCCAGAAATGAATCTTCATTAAGCGGTCGTCTTTCATTCAAACCGCGATCCGTGACCGTTTGTGCTTCGACGGTGAGGGTTTTGTCAGGCTGGCTCATCGGACGGCCTCCAGGTTGACCGGGGAAGTGCGTCTCGCAGGGGTTCTGCTGGCAAGCAGTTTATCCCCTGCATTGCGGTGAGAGAAAGCCATAAGCATGCCAAGCATCGCATAGCTCGTAATCAAACTGAAACCGCCGTGACTCACAAATGGCAGCGTAATTCCGGTCATCGGGAGAGCCCGTAAAATCCCCCCAATGTTAACGAGTGCCTGAAAGCCCACAAACGCCGTGAGACCAGCCGCGCAGAGTTTCGTAAACATATCACGCGCGTCGAGCGAAGTGCGAACACCCGCGACCACGAAAATAATCACCGTCAGGATTAGCAGGGCCCCGCCTGCCAAACCCACCTCTTCGACCGCGGCGGCGTAGACATAATCGGAGTCGGCAATTGGAATAACTTCGGGAAAGCCGAGTCCCAGGCCACGGCCGGTGGTCTTTCCGGAGGCGATTCCGAAAATAGCCTGGGCCGGTTGGAAGGCAAGCTTATCAAACCAGATATCTACATTCACGGTCCTCTGCATCGCAGGACTTTGTTCGGCAAGCTCTTTCAATTGTGGATTTTGATTGAGTGCTTCCTCATAGTCCTTCTTCCACCAGGAAACTTCCGGAGACGGAGGATCGAAACCGTCCAGCCACAGATGAAATCGTTGCTGGATACGCGAGGGCAGGGCGGCCTGAATCGGACGAGCGATGGTGGGCAATAGCGGGACCTTCTCCTGAATGTCTCTTGGCAGCGCACCCACGACCAGGATACCGATCACTAAAAACATTGAGCCTACAAACAACAGGAGTTGGGGCCAGCGTCGCACCGCCACGAGATAAAGAGTTGTGTAAGCGCCACTGAAGATCAGCATTTGGCCGAAGTCCTTGAGGGCAAAGAAAGGTACGAAAGGAATCATCGCCATCACGACCAGGGGCACGATATCTCGAGCGCGGGGAATCCCCCAATAAGTTTCGGCAAGATCTTTGTAGCGCGCGGTCAGGATTCCCGCGAAGCCCACGAGGAAAGGAATCTTCGCTGGCTCCCAAGGCGTCATATTCCCCAGGCTCTTGCCTGCGCTAGAGGTGACGACCGCAGCAGCCAGAGGCAGAAGTGTCAGTAACACAATGATGAAACTATTGCGTTGCATCCACAAAAGAAAACCGTCGCGTACACAGAGTGAATACGCTACGGCAAACGCGACGAATGAGAGAATGGGAATCCATGTATAGCTGGCAGTGATCGCATTCCAAACCGTGTAGGTCGAATCGCGCCTGGGCAATTGTTCGATGTCCACGGGTTGGGCTGGGGTAGGTGGCAGCCCCATTATCTGTTTCTTGACTGGATCATAGTTCTCGAGGATGTAGCGAGTGCGCAAAGCCTCCATCTTCTCCTGACGGGCCGCCGCCTTGTTTCGAGCGTTATACTCGGGATCGCTGTAAAGCCGGTATTGGACCAACATGCCCAGCGAGAAGAGAAGTATGGCAGCGGTGAAAAGAATCCAGTTGCCTGCGAACTTCATGACGCGCGACAACCAGAGAAGCAGCACTATCAAGGGGATGTACATCATGAGGTCGCGGACAGCTCCGATGATCGAGGTTTCATATCCACGCAGTAGAGCCGCACGATAGATTCCGTAGTAGCCGGCGATCTCGAAGCCTGCGATCAGCAGAAGCACGAACAGATGTGACGACGCGCGGTTTTTCATAATCAAGTACGGGCTGCGTCAACAAAGGGGAACGCCGAAATTCTCTCTGACTTGATGAAAGGTCAGATTAGACTGTGTCATAACTCATGATCCCAAGGACAGCTCAAGTCCCGCTAACTTGCTGGTAAGGAAGGTGGACCCTGTCCCCGCTCCTACGGGAAAACAAAAATCGTTTAGACCAACAGCTCAATCCAATCTCACGCTCCAAAGGATCTTCCCCCATGGCTAGCAAATGAATCGACACTCAGTCCCTCCAGAGGTTGCTGAGTGACATTCAAGTTTGAGGCGGGGATAGGGTACCTAGAAACTCGCTGTAAGCTGTTGATTTTGTTACTGGCGAAAAAGTTTCTAAGTTTATATTTGCTCGCGCTTAGGCGAGCTGGAAAACTGACCTGCAAAATTACCCCCGCTCTTTGGGTTTTCACGCAGTCACTACCTCTCGCACTTCTGGGGAGCTTCCCCTGATTCTTAATGGAGCTCAACGTCTGGACCCTGGCGCTACGCCTCTCTGTCGACGCTGGTTTTCAGGTTGCGGACGTTTAGTGATTGCTGCGTTGAAGTATCCCAACTCCTTCGCCTTTAGCACTAGGGCCGCCGCAATCGGAGCTGCCGAGCGTGAACCATATCCGCCGCCCTCTACAATCACCGCCATAGCCAGTTGCGGCCGCTCGAGGGGCGCAATGCAGAGAAACCAACCATCGATCCGGGGATTCTGTTCATCCATGATGGTTTCTTCATATTCGCGAATGATGTTGCCTCTGTTGTCTTTCTCTATTCGACGTCTCGTCTTCGGCGCACCGGTCTTGGGATCGTAAACCGGCACTACTTTCTGCGCCGTTCCCGTTTTACCCCCCGTATAAATTCCGGCGGCTTTTACCGGCGCAAACACTCCTCTTGCCGTTCCGCTCGAACCGCCGGTTACGCGGCCCATGATCTCGCGCATCCTTTGCGCCGCTTGCGGCGATACCACCTGTTGGAAAACTTCAGGCGTGCGATTTAACTCGATCTTCGTCTTCATCAACTTGCCTTCCATGTTGCCGATGGCCGCGGCGGCCAGGGCCATTTGAAACGGAGTCATCTGCCCTGCATAACCCTGCCCGTATCCGATCAGCGCCAGGTCGTATCGGGTAACTTGTTTCCCGGTCACTATTGTGGCTTCGCGTGGGGCTAGCGCACGCTTCACTGCCTCAGTGCTGGCGTTCCAGAGTTCTGGCTCCTTCCGGCCACGCAACGCCTCCGCGGGCGTGTCGTAGGCCCCAATACCGAGTCGCTGGGCTCCCTGCTTCAATCGCTCTGGCCCCAGTTTGACGCCTAGCTGCGCAAAGTATTGATTACAAGAAACCTCATAAGCGACATCAATTCCGATCCTGCCATGTACTTCGCCCGGTCCGGCATCGTCATAAATAACGTTTGCTCCTGGGGCCGCATAATAACCACCGCCGCTGCAGACAAATTCCGTGTCCTGGATACCAGCGATAAAGGCTGCGGTCATCGTTACGGTCTTAAAAGTCGAACCAGGAATGTAATAGGCGCCCAACGCGCGGCTGACGAGCGGACGATCCCGCTCATTGGCTGCGAGCCGAATCCATGTGGTGGCGTCTTCGACTTCCTTGAGGCTGTAAGAAGGCTCGCTGTAAAGCGCCAAAAGTTCGCCCGTCTGGGGATTCAGCACAACCACAGCGCCGTGTTTTCCTTTCAACTGCTCGACCGCGGTTTGCTGCAGGTCCCGATCGATTGTCAGCACCACATCGGTATTGCCTTTGTTCTGGACAGTCTCACCCTTAACAACCTGCAGCGCCTCTGGCAGTGCTCCGCTCTGAGCGCCGAAAAGCCCGCGCTCCAGCCCCGGATCGCCTCGGTCTGATCCAAAGATGTGGGCCATCGCTTTGTCCATCGGATACTGGCGAATGATTTTGCCACTTGAATCGCGGCGGTAGGAGGCCAGGGCCCGATCTAGCTTCCCGCTGCGGTCGAGCATCCAGCCGCGAAGGGTCGATTCTGAGAGACGTCGATTGCGCAGGTCCTTGTAGGACAATTCCTGAAACTTCTCGTTTTTCTCACTAGCGTAGTGTGCCCAGTAAAAGTGGAAACCGAGTAGACCAAGGGCAAGCATTACAAAGAGCCAGCGCAGAGCTCGTAAACCTCTATTGGTAGAGGTCGAGCCAAGACGCTTTTTGACCGCGGTCGGAAGATCCTCAGGGACTGCGGCTGCGGTGCTTCTCAGGCGACGGCGATTTCTAAAGAGAGACACCAGCAATAGAAGAATAATTAGCGCGAAGCCGCCGACATAGATAAGCGTGAACAAAGCCGGCATCCTCTCCGGTACGTGATGTGAAGTGACCGCGGTTGGGGTTGGCGACTGTAGCAGTAGCGAGAATGGCATTGGCGATATTTTAGTCCTGGCGGTGCATGCGGACTGTTAGTCTCTCTTGAAACGCACCTCTATATCCCCGAACCCCACCACGTCGCCGGCTTCAATTTGCCGCGCCTCTCCGTAGGAAATGCGACGCCCGTTGATGTAAGTGCCGTTGGTTGATCCGGTATCAGCGACGAGCAGGGTGCCCTCGAAGTTCAACATCAGGGTGGCATGGATTTTAGAAACGCTGGTGTCGTTCAGCGATAGGTCATTGTCGGACGCCCGACCGACATTTAGACGCTTACCCCCAGGTTTGAAGATTAGTGGAACGTCGACAATGCCATCGCGCCGCGTCACCCGGGCGGCAATAATGACGTCCGGCGCAGGTGGGACTCCTTTCGGAATCCGTGGATCGATAACGACTCGTCTCGCTTCATCCTCTTTTTTGAGCTCTTCCTCGAACTCGCCAAACGTCGGGTCGACAGAAACGCCGGTGGTGAAAATGTCGACTTCAGTTTCCACCTTTACCGGAGCGAGTGTGCGGTATCGGTGATCGTTGATGTGATCGATAGCTTCGGCGAGAACCTCATGTTCCAGCTCCTTTAAGATTTCCGGCGGCGCTTCGGAATGCGTGCCCCATTCGACTTTGAGTTTTAGGTTGTGCGGAGCGATGCGACCCTTGCGCCCCTCATCGCGCACCCGCTCGTCGATCAGACGCTTCATCCTTTCAATCAACTGTGAGGTGGTAAGCCCGCTCTTCGGTTCAACCGTGCGGCCAAACTTTCGATCAACTACGTCGCCCATGCTCTCGAGCACGCGACGAAGCAAGCGTTCGGGCAATGCCTCTTCTCGTTTCTTTTTAGGAACCGGCTTCAGTTCTTCAGTCATTCAATGTCAAGTACGCTACCCGCTAAAGGAGGTTCCAGAGCAAGTCGCAGGTGTCGGGACGCTTTGAAGCCTCTAAGCCTATCGGCGTTTCCGATCTTAGCCATAAGCATCCAGCGACCTTCTACCCCCCGGCGCTTGAAACCCGGTACCCCGACGAGTACGCTTGTGCAAAAAAACGCAGCCCATTCATGAACCGCGTGGGAAGGGAACTAAACTCCTGGGAACGGCCCTATTCTAGCTGAAACGGCGGCGCGACAATAGGGCTGAGTTCCGGAGGACCGCTGAATGGTCAACTGAGCTATTCTTAATTGGAATAGTTACATTTGTCGTTCCGCCGCCAGCGACAATTGAATTAGCCCGGTCCTTCTAAGGTCGGTCTTCCAAGACCCCCAATCCACCTCGTCGCGTTAGCGACGATTGAATCATCGGTCAGTCGTCGCTGAAGCGACGGGACATATTGGCAGACTTGCTTTCCCGACCTTGAAAGACCGAGCTAAACTGATGCCGACGCTACGCGTCGAGCAGAAAACCATTCGGAACTCAAATTGGCTTTCCAACAAAAGTCGTCATAAAAACCGAGCCGCCGGTGTTAACGAATATGTTCCGACCATCACCTTAAGAAGCGGCACTCATAACCCCTTGGAGGAAACAGCAGTGAGCAATCGACCTGATCGACAAGTCTGCCGGCTGGAACGCAACCTGGAAACACGGAGCGAGACAGTAAGCGCCGTCCTTCCTTTGTTCGCCGCGCTTCGCCTGGACAAAGTGCACAAGATCTGGCCAAACATTGCGATCGCTGCCGCGCTAGTATTGAGTTGCTTCCAATCCGCCACTGGGCAGGACTGGAGTCAGTGGCGCGGACCCAGTCGTGATGGCCTGGTACCTGCAATGAGCGCCCCATCGTCATGGCCGGAATCACTGCGTCGGCTGTGGCGAGTAGAGGTTGGAGAAGGCTATGCCTCACCAATCGTGTCTCGCGGGCGCGGGTTCATTCACGGCCGCCGCGATCCGGAAGAGGTCGTTACCGCAATTGATCTAGCTAAGGGTGAGATCATCTGGCAGCAGAAATACTCGGCGCCTTTCCAGAAAAACCAATATGCCGTTAGCATGGCGAAAGGACCGAATGCGACTCCCCTCGTGGTCGGTGACCGTCTCTTCACCCTCGGCGTAACCGGCGTGCTCAGCGCCTGGGACACGGCAAAGGGCTCGCAGCTTTGGACCAAAGATTTTTCGAAAACGGTTGACACCTCAAAGCTCTTCTGTGGTACGGCCGCTTCACCCCTAGCCAGCGGCGGTTTGGTGGTAGTTCAGGTGGGCAGCGACGTACACGGTGGCCAGATGTTAGGGCTCGATCCGGCGACCGGAGCCCAAAAATGGGAATGGCGTGGCGCGGGACCCGGTTATGCTTCACCAGTTGTTATCAACGTCGCAGGTACGTTACAGATAGTGACGATGACTAACAGCTCAATCGTGGGTATCGATGCGAAGACAGGTGGCGGACTTTGGTCAACTTCGTTTCCTGACGAGTGGCATGAAAACATCATGACACCCTTGTGGACCGGGTCGCATCTCGTGGTCTCCGGTACGCGCCAGGGCACTCACGCCTACACCCTTCAGCAGGCCAACACTAAATGGCGGGCTACGGAAGCGTGGAAGAACCCGGACGTGGCAATGTACATGAGCTCACCGGTATATGGCGATGGATTGATTTATGGTCATTCCTCCAAGCGCAAAGGTCAGTTTGTTGCGCTCGACGCAAAGACCGGGGTAATTCGCTGGAGCACTGAAGGGCGAGACGGCGATCATGCCTCAGTCCTGCTTACGCCCAGCCATGTCGTGTATCTCACCAACAGCGCGGACCTAATTGTCGTTCGGCGAGCCACGAAAACCTTTGAGGTAGAGCGTCGTTACGACGTTGCGGATGCCGCAACGTGGGCCATGCCTGTGCTGCTTGGCGGCGACATTCTGGTGCGCGACGCCTCAGGCTTAATTCGACTGACGCCCGGAAAGTGAAATTCCAGACTGGTTCAATTTTGCTCAATAGGCTTCAATGTCACGATGGATGATGTAGTGATCATGACGATGTCGGAACAAGCACAGAACCGAGGAGCGGTAGAGGCTGTGAAGCCCGAAGAGAGGGCCTACGGTAGTTTGCAGGGTCCAAGAAATTCTGCAAGTGCGGGAATTGCAGGTTGGGAAGGTGGGCAAAGCGTAGCGCGCCCCCGCTCAGTGTGGCGTCACCGCTTTGATTCTTGGTTCAAGACTACATGGACCGAGGCTGCATAAGAAATCAGCGGTTTTCCCAGCCGGCGAAGACGCTTACGCTTCAGCGGGGACGCGCTCCGCTTGCCCCCTTCCCACCTGCAAATTGCTGGGCTTGAATTGTCCTTTTGGGCGGCATGGTTGCCAAATCTTGTTGTGCTATCGCACGACGGCAGACAGACAATTGTCAGCGAGGAGATCTGGAATGAGACTCACCAGACAGTTATTGGCCATGATTCTGCTTTCCGCAACCGCCGGGCAGGGATTGTTTGCTGGGAGCGGCCGCCTCTATTCGTCGATCTTCCTCTTGACCTGGTAGACGGCAGGTCCAGCTAGCGCAGCCGGCTTTTAGTAAGTGGTAAGGAAAATATGCCGGTGAAGATGGTCGACAAGTATTCGTAAATTTGCGCAAGCTGCGGGGCTGCGGTTTGATTCAGGTTACGAGGACGAGTTCACTCATATACCCCCAACTTCTCGAGCGTTGTCAGCAGCGCTGTCTGAGCGAGGCATCGATCAGTATTCAATAATGGTGCCCACCGAAACCGGATGTGGGGCCGTACCGGGCGGTTGGCCTCAGAAGTGCCTCCCTACTTCTGGATACTGCTGGACTCAAAAGAAAAGTAAGGCTGGTTGGAGTACCTCGTTTGTTCTTCCTGGGTGGTTGGTTTTACGCGAGTCTTTTCTGGTCAAGCTGAGGCTGGACAACATTTTCGTAGCAGCCGGGACAGATTCCGTGGCTAAACTCGACGTCAGCGCGTTCTGAGAAATAGCTATCAACTCGCTGCCAGTAGTTTTGCTCGTCTCGAATTTTCTTACAGTATGAACACATAGGGAGTAGACCCTGAAGCTGTTTGACCTGTGAGAGCACAGCTTCGAGTTCACTCACGCGCGCAGCGAGTTTACTTTGTAATTCCAATACCAGCGCGCCCACCTGCAGTCTGGCCCGCAACTCCGCGCGGTGAATAGGTTTTGTCAGATAATCATTTGCCCCGGCCTGGAGCCCGGTCACCACATTCTCTTTACCACTCTTGGCCGTCAGCAGGATGAGATAAGGCGGTGTTGCGGTGGGTAGACCGCGAACTCGGCTACAAAGTTCGACACCGTCAATCTCCGGCATCATCCAATCGAGGATGGCTAGTGAGGGAGCGTCGTCACGCTGGAGCGCAGCCCATGCCTCCGCGCCATCGGGTGCCGCCTCGACTTCGTGACCAAACTTATGAAGAGTCGCTTCGAGCACGCGGCGCGATACGGCATCGTCTTCGGCAATTAGTATTTTCATTAATTCACTGCGAGGAGTTCGCCTTTGAGCGCGTGCTGGACGCGCTCAAACTCTTCTTCAAGTTGGTCAAGAGTTACCCCGACTCCGCGAAATTCGTTAAGGTGCAAGTTCTTCTCGAGTTCAGAGCACAAGGTGGCCATCCTGAGGACGCCAAGGTTGCCACTGCTCCCCTTGAGGCTGTGTGCGGTCCGACTTAACTGCTTAAGGTCTTGCTCATTCAGTCCGATGCGCAGTTCGGCAAGCCGCGATTTGGTGTCATCCAGGTAAAGCTCAATCAGTTCCTTGATCAGATTTGGACTACCCGCTCCTTCTAGCTCCCGAAAACTCTCCAGCACAGCCATATCAATGACTTCCCCAGCAGTCTGCGCTAATCCGGCTGTCATCTCCTGCTGCAGTGGTTGGAACGCGCGGCCTTTCCAGCGCTCGAGCATTTCTGCCAGGTCATGCGCCTTCAACGGCTTACTCAGGTAATCGTCCATACCAGCAGCAAGACACTTCTCGCGCTCACCGTCCATGGCATGGGCAGTCAAGGCGATGATGATGGTGCGAACGGGCGATCCGGATTCGCGGCGCCGAATCTCGGCGGTTGCTTTGTAACCGTCCATCTCGGGCATTTGGCAGTCCATGAGCACAATGGAATATGGAACAATTTCGAGCGCTTCTAGCACCTGAACCCCGTTCACCACTGCGTCAGCTTTGTAGCCCAGGTTTTGCAGTTGCATAAGCGCCACTTTTTGATTCACCGCATTGTCTTCAGCGAGAAGTATGCGTAACGGCTGTTTTCCGTTCTCGGACACAGTCTGGAGCTGAGGGCGAGTCGTGCCGGCTAGCGGCCCGACCCCTGGCTGAACGACAACGTCGGTTTCATCAGCCATAATGATTGCTAAAGAGTCGAACAACTGAGACTGCCTAACGGGCTTGGTGAGGCATCTGGCAATCCCCGCCTGACGTAGGACCTCCCAATCGGTACGCTGGCCGAGCGAGGTCAGCATTAGCAACCGAGTTGCGCTGACCGTCGGATTGCTCTTGATTTTGCTGGCCAGCATAAGCCCATCAATCCCGGGCATTTGCATATCGAGAATTGCCAGATCGAAAGGAGTGCCAGCCAATGCTTCGCGGCTGAGCAGTTTTAGAGACTCTGCGCTCGCCGCGCATGTTGACTGAATCCCCCAGGAAGTAAGTTGGTCCTGAACAATGCAGCGGCTGGTCTCACTGTCGTTCACGATTAGCACTCGCAGGCCTTCAAGATTATTTGGTGCCGGTTTAGTAATGGCTTTATGGGCTGTCTGTTTATCAAACCTTGCTGTGAACCAGAACGTAGAGCCCTTGTCTGGCGTGCTGTTGCTGCCGATTTCGCCCCCCATCAGTTCTACCAGTTGTTTCGAAATGGCCAATCCCAGACCGGTGCCGCCGTATTTACGCGTCGTTGAGCCATCGGCCTGCACGAAAGGCTGAAAAAGCCTGCGCTGTGCTTCCGCGCTGATGCCGATGCCGGTGTCGCTGACGGCGAACCGTAAAGCTATAGCAGTGTCGGTCTCGCTCTCCCGAGTTACGCGGAGCGAGACTTCACCGGCCTCCGTAAACTTCACCGCGTTCCCCACTAGATTGGTAAGCACCTGTCGTAGACGGGCAGCGTCCCCGCACAGATCAACCGCTACGCCTCTCTCGATCAACGAGCTGATCTCAATTCCTTTTGCTTGAGCGCGTTCGGCGAGCAGGTCGACAACGCCTTCGACGCAGTCGCGAAGTTGGAAGTCCAGTTTCTCGAAACGGAGCTGGCCGGCCTCGATCTTTGAAAAGTCAAGGATGTCATTAATGACCGTCATAAGAGACTCTGCACTTGAGTTAATAGTCTCGGTAAAATCTCTTTGCTCAGAGGTTAATTCTGAGTCGAGGAGCAGTTCGGTCATGCCGATGACTCCATTCATGGGAGTGCGAATCTCGTGCGACATGTTGGCGAGGAACTCCGACTTGAGGCGCGTTGACTCCAGTGCCTCGTCGCGTGCGGCGACAAGGTCGAACTCAAGTTGCTTGCGCTCGGTGATGTCGCGCGCAACGGCCTGGAAGCCGACCGCGCGCCCTCCCTCCGTCAGAAGCTGCACACTCTGGCCGAACCATATCTCGGTGCCGTCGCCGGCGACGGCGGGGAACTCGAAGTAGGTGTCAGGCAGGCCCTGGATGAATTGTTTGCCGTAGAACTTCGCCGCCGCCTCGCGGTAATCTGGGCGGATGACGCTCAGGTAGTGCTGCCCGATCAGCTCTTGCTCGTTCGACAGCCTCATCGTCCTCGCGGCGGTGGGGTTGGTGAAGGAGAAGCGCCCTTCGGCGTCCATCCGGTAGATAATGTCGCTCGCCTGGTTGACGATCCGGCGATAGCGTTCCTCGCTCTCACGGAGCGCCTCCTCCGCCCACTTGCGCTCGATGGCTAGCGCAATCTGGCCTCCGACCGAGGACAAGAAATCAAGATCGCGCTCCGAATAAGCGTCTTTGTCCTCGTAGTTCTGGACGACCAGCACGCCGATGATCTCCCTAGGCGTTTTTAAGGGAACGCCCAGCCAGGCCGCTGGAGGCGTCCCGACCAATTTGACTTCACCTTGCTCGGCCAACTGGCGGAACATCTCCGTTGTCATTAGGGTTGGACGCGCCGTGCGAAAAACATAAGCGATGCGACTCTTCTCCAATGTCTGCGGGGGCGGGATCGGATCATACTTATCGACGAAGAACTCCATGGAGAGTAACCCGACAGCGCGGTCTATGAGCGCGACGGAGCAGTTCTCCGCAGAGAGAACTTTTCCGATAGATTGATGGATGAGGCCCAGCAGCTCGTCGAGGTTGGTGGTGTCGCTCACGCCCTGAATGATCTCGAAGATCATCTGGCGCTCCGCCTCCGCGCGCTTGCGCTCAGTGATGTCCTGATCGGTGCCCGTGACCTTCACCATTTGACCATGTTCGTCGCAAAGAACCCTTCCATCGGCGCGGAGTACCCGCACCCTCCCGTCAGGGTGCATGATACGATAGTCATAGGCGAAATCCTTCTTTGCTTGCTTGGACCTTTCATTAATGCTTTTCACGAAATTGTGGTCTTCTGGATGCACCATCGCTAAATATTCTTCATAAGACAATCCGAACTCCCGCTGGTCGAGACCGAAGATGCGCCATAGTTCGTCCGACCACTTCACTTCTCCCGTAATGGCGTCATGTTCCCAACTTCCAAGATGGGCGATTTCCTGTGCTTCAGACATCCGCATTTCATTCGTCTTAAGTTCTTCCTCTATTCGCTTGCGCTCGGTGATGTCTTGTGCCGTGCCCCTCAGTCTGATGACGCGACCCGTTGCATCAACAATCACTTTGCCGCTGATCTGAAGCGCCCGTGTCGACCCATCCGGCCAGCTAACCCGGTGATCGAAACTGGGGAAAACTTTCGTGTCAAGAGCCTTCTCGACTTCGCTCGCCACCCACTTCCGGTCGTCCGGGTGGACGCAGGTTAAGTACGCTTCATAGGTCGCGGTGAACTCCTGCGGCTCAAGGCCGAAAATGCGGTACATCACATCCGACCAGCTCACCTTGTTCGCCAGGACATCCCATTCCCAACTTCCCAGATTGGCGATCTGCTGCGCTTCCGTGAGCCGCATCTGGCTGACTTGCAACTGCTCCTCTGCGCGCTTGCGCTCGGTGATGTCTCTCATAAAGCAGAAGTGCCCGGCAAACTTCTGCTGTTGGTTGTAGCTCGTAGTCATGACCACTTGCTTGTGGAAGATAGCGCCGTCTTTGCGCACGCCCCTCGCTTCAACTTCCACCCGGCCTTGGTCCAGCATCTGTTGGTAGGCGACCGCCATTTTTCCCTGATCTTCTACATGCACAGTCCCCGGCCACTCCATGCCGATCATCTCTTCAGGCGTGTAGCCAACCAAGCCCGCGTAAGCTTGATTGACGCTGACGTATCGTCCTTCCGGGTCCAGTCGCGCGATTCCCTCGACGGCGTTTTCCAACGCGGCGCTTTTCTCGCGTATTGCTTCCTCAACTTGCTTGCGTTCCGTGATGTCACGGGCAATGCCTTGCACTCCGATAGGTCTTCCATCCCTGTACATCAGCCGGGTACTGACTTCAAGCTCAATTCTCCGGCCATCCTTTGACAAAATCTCTAGCTCGTAAGCAGTTCCAGTTTTCTCTTCGACTTTAAGAGCGAGCTTTTGCCGAATCAACTCGACAAACTCCGGCCGGACCACTTGTGCATGGTTCATCTGGATGGCTTCAGCGCACGTGTAGCCGGTGATTCTTTCACCAGCCTTATTCAGGGAGGTGAAGTTTCCCGCAAGGTCCTGTGTGTAGATGATATCGTTTGCATTTTGGATCAAATCACGATAACGCCCTTCACTTTCCTCAACTTGGGCACTCCGCCCGGCGGCGTTCCACATCTCCCGCTTGCTCCGCAGGCAGGAGATGACCAGAAAAACGTCTTCAAAGATGACCCAGCCGGCGTGTTCAATCCAGCGCCACTCGCTCGCCGTCAACACCCCGTAGACAGACTGCGGCCAGAACAGCCCGCGCAGGAAATGGTCGGCTGCTACGACCACCGTCGCCGGAATCAGCACGCGCCAATCACGATAGAAGGCGAGAAAGGCCAGCGAGCCGAAGACGTGGAAATGTGTCTCGATGCGTCCGCCCGTCAGGTGAATCAGCAACGCCCCCATCAGCATTTGCGCGACGGCGATTGTGTATCTGGTGGAAGGCAAGCCCGGCCTGGTCAAGGCCAGCATCATGGGAAAGAGGCTAATCAAGCCGCCCAGAATCACGGCGGCCCAGACGTGAGGATGAATAGTGCTTGAGATTCCGACCCACGCACGAGGGGAAATCAACAGCGCGAAGATGATTCCGGCGAGCCACTGCAAACCCATTAAATACACAAACAGACGATCGGTTTGCTTATGGATACTCTGCTCGCTTTCTCTGTAGAGCGAGCTACTACGACGTGCCGCCGAAGGTTGCGTAACCATCTCAGGTGCCCGCTGTGGCATGGTGTGCTCCTCCCTTCTCGGTGCGGCATTTGGAGCTTGGATCAAAGAGGGGGCAGCCGAAGACGGACGTCTCTGTTCGTTCGGTCTCGCCTTGCATCAGCAGCGAGACGATGGCGCTTCGGCCAGCATTGTCGCCGGAGTGCCCGCGCGCAACGGTGATGCCGCCGCTGAATTTCAGGCGTCCATCCCTGTCGTAGAGCAAGGTCTGACCCGAAGTCGCGACGTGGAAACGCTCAGCCTCAATCCCGCCCTCGTCCGGCAGGACATGGACACCGGGAATGCTCGCAGCGCTGTTCCAAAGGTCGGTTTTCTCCCAATTTTTTGGCAGGCCTTGTGGCTTTAAGAGGAGTACGTAGGAGGTAACACGCCCCTGTGTGCGCGCCATGAGCAACGCTAGTTCGCCAACACTGGCGCGCGTACAAGGGCAATGCGGGTGGGCCATCATGATTAGGGTTGCGCCATCTGAGAGGCGCGGGATTCTACTCTCAGCGGGCCAGAGCGCGGGGGGCGTGGCCGCTGTACCAGGTGAGTTCTCATAACCCCAGATGGTCCAAAGACCAGCACTGACAGCGAACGCCCATACCACAGCGGACGCCATCAACATCATTTTCGTGTTCTTTAGCGGCAACAGGCGTTGCTCCGGGGTTTAATTCAAACTGGTTGATTCGATGGACACCTAGTGCGCGCCTTTTCATCCCGCTTCGTGTCAAGCGCCTCGGTTTGATTGCCAATGTAATGTGACTCCCTCGGTTGGTAGAACTCTCAGGTGTGAGGCCGAGGAAAGAATGAGGGGATAGATGGACACCCCATGGGGCTTAGTGCCGATGCGATTTGCACCACTACTAGCCTGGCGCGTGGTCTGCCCGTCGCTTATTCGGAGTGGCAGCACATCTCGTGCCAAGACTTGATAGTTAGGTTGTAGTGGCCGTGGAAATGTTTGAGGTTTGGCCGGAATGCTGCGGCTAGCATGACGATCCACGCGGCAGCCCGCGTGGGGTGCTAGGAAATCGCGCAAAATGACACCAACATATTTCGTCCGGGTTCGTGTGGTTTAGAGGATCGCTTTTTAGTAACCTCACATATAATCTTGCGGCGAAGTCCAATCTAACCAGCTCGAAAGGTCCAAGAAAAAAATGCTCCCATGCCTAAACTGCACGAGGCAATCCTTTCTGCTGGCATTTCTTCTTCTGTTTTCGCCTTTTTCGCTCATTGCCCAAACCTCGGCAACGGCCGCGCGGCTTGTTGAAATTGAGGAATATGCCTCGAAGGCAAGCGTCGATTGGAAGGTGCCCGGTTTTGCCATAGCGATTGTCAAAGATGACCGGGTGGTGTTGGCCAAAGGCTATGGTGTGCGCGAGCTTGGCAAAACGCCGGCCGTCGACGAGCACACGCTTTTTGCGATTGCCTCAAACTCGAAGGCTTTCACGGCCGCCGCCCTCGCTATCCTCATTGATGAAGGGAAGGTGAAATGGGACGACAAGGTAACAAAGTACCTGCCCTCGTTTGAGCTGTACGATCCTTACGTCACGCGCGAATTAACGATTCGCGATCTGCTCAGTCATCGGAGCGGCTTGGCCACTTTTGGTGGAGACCTACTTTGGTACGAAAGCGAATACAGCCGTGATGAAATTCTACGCCGGATACGCTTTCTGAAACCTACCTCGTCCTTCCGCAGTCGTTTCGGTTACCAGAACATTCTGTTTCTTGCCGCGGGTGAGGTGGTGGCAAAGGTGTACGGTAAGAGCTGGGATGAATTTGTGAAAGAAAGATTCTTCGCGCCACTTGCGATGAAGCGGACCGTGACAAGTAACGCCGAATTGCTTAAGAGTTCAAACGTCGCCGCGCCTCACAATGAAGTAGAAGGAAACAATCGGGTGATTCGTTATGGTAAGGTCGACAATATCGGCGCCGCTGGAGGTATCAAGTCGTCGGTTGCAGACATGACGCAGTGGTTGCGGCTGCAACTTGGTCGTGGCACCCACGAAGGACGAAAGCATTTCAGCTCCACCGCTTCACGCGAGATGTGGACCCCACACACTGTCTTCAACGGCATCAGCGAACAGGCGGAAAAGTTTAACCCGACGCGCCATTTCAACCTTTACGGTCTGGGCTGGATTTTGAGCGATTACCAGGGCCGGTTGCTAGTCTCTCACGGTGGTGGGCTCGATGGCATGACTTCTCAAGTCGCTTTGATGCCGGAAGAGAAGCTCGGTGTCGTCGTACTCACAAACAGCGAGAGTCCGCTCTCCACTATTGTGGCAAACAAGGTGTTCGATGTGTTTCTAGGCGTGCGCCCCCGCGACTGGAACTCCGAATTTCTCGTGCGCGCAAGAGACAGCGAAGCAGCCCGGAAGGCTGAGAATCGGAAACTAGAGCTATCGCAGGTGCCACAAACCAAACTGTCCCTTCCCCTTTCGGCCTACGCTGGACATTACTCGGGCGAGATGTTTGGCGACGCCAGAGTGACTGAAGAGGACGGCAAACTGGTAGTGCGTTTCTTGCCGTCCCCCTACTTCGTGGGCGATCTGGAGCACTGGCACTTCGACACTTTCCGCGTCAAGTGGCGCGACTCAATCGTCTATCCGTTTACCAGGGGCTTCGTGACTTTTACTCTCAACTCGCAAGGCAAGATCGACGAGATGAAAGTTGACGTGCCGAATCCGGATTTCAACTTCAAAGAACTCGAATTCAAGCGCAAGCCGTGAACTTCATTTTGTAGGAGCGTCCCTCCGCGGGCGCCCTGTGCGCCCTCCCCCGGGCGCCCTCGCGGGGCCTCCCCTAAAGGTTTACCAAAACCAGAGGAGGAACTTATATGGAACCGGTCAACATTCTTGCTGTGCTTCTCGCGGCCGTCTCCGCTTTCTTGCTTGGGGGACTCTGGTATTCGCCGATTCTATTCCTCAGGATTTGGGCGCGTGAATCTGGTATTAGTCTCGATCAGCCGAAGAAGACGCATGGAGCAATCGTATTTGCAGTCTCATTTCTATTCTCACTGATTGCAGCGACAGTGTTTGCCTTGTTCCTGGGACGAAATCCGCCGCTGAACACCGCTATTCGTGACGGCTTGGCCATCGGGTCTTGCTGGGTAGCGACCTCGTTCGGCATAAATTACCAGTTTGCAAGCCGTACGTTTAAG
Source organism: Pyrinomonadaceae bacterium (assembly GCA_041744135.1). Taxonomy (GTDB): domain Bacteria; phylum Acidobacteriota; class Blastocatellia; order Pyrinomonadales; family Pyrinomonadaceae; genus PSRF01. The sequence continues at coordinate 379 of JBGTLM010000249.1, read as the reverse complement.
TTGTTCCTCATAGATGCCGGGTATCACGTGGCGTAGTTTACGCTCTACGGCGTCATACTCGGTTTGTGGCACTGATTCTGGTCTTGAGGCAAAGTAGTGCCGGGAGCGGGTGGTTTGTCAGAACCGGGAGCGGTAGCGACGGGGTTTCGCTTCGGTTTGTGCGCCCCGGCGATTAGTCGACCCGGTTGGCTACCGCTCGCGGTTCAGACATTAGTGACACCCTGACTCGTCAGCGCCTTTGCCGGGCCGCCTCATAAAGCAAAATTCCGGCGGCGACTCCGACATTCAGGCTTTCAACCTCACCGTGCATTTCTATCCTGACAGCTTCATCAGCAGCGGCCACCTCTTCGAGGCTGAGTCCAGTTGATTCGGGACCTAC
>JBGTLM010000248.1:0-9082 GCA_041744135.1 Pyrinomonadaceae bacterium | reverse complement strand
ATTTCAGATCCGAAGCACGTCGTTTCTCAATTGACGTTCGCAACTCTTCTGGAGTCGCAGCACGTCCGTGCACACCATAAATTTTGTCCACCTCCAATCCCAACTGTTGCAGCTTCTCGCTGAAACTAATCGTGGCGTCCTGAGCAATTGAGATTGTCCCGTTAGCTGCTGGGTTAAGCAGATCAGCCTGAAACAGAATTTTCTCCTTCGGCAGATACGCCACAAGGATCTCGTTTGCATGAGGATTCGGCCCAATGTCGTACAACTCCACCAGATGTTTGTCATCTTGAAAAACGCGCTTCTTATTGGCGACAGTCTCAATCACCGGGGTGCGATGACGCGGGGACGATGAGTTGGGCAGGAGGGAAGAGTCAGTGGCCGCAACTTTTTCCAGGAAACTCTTGGTGGCGGCAGTGGTTACGATCGTTGCTCCTTCGGCAACATACTCTCGAAATCCGCCCGCGTGATCAGAATGGTGATGAGTCAAGACCAGGTACTTGATCGGCTTACCAGGCACCGTTTCCTTGATCTTCGCCAGCGCTTGGACGGAATTACTGCCATAGATAATCTGTTCGGGAGCCTCCAAAACCAATACATAGTCGTTGAAAGCCACGAATAGAACGTTATGTGTGCCCCCTGCCAGCCCTTGCAGGAAGTAAACATCGTCAGCAACCTTACTCACGGCCGGCGGTGGAGGAGTTGCCGGGGGCGCCGCCAGCTTCTCAAAACCCTGCGGTGCTTCAAATAGACTTTCGGCGGGCCGGGTGTTGATTTGAACATCGGTGTACTCGGTTTCCTGCACGATTCCCCCCGAGTTGATTAGAATGCGTCCCGTAGGGAGTTTCACCTTGCCGACAGTGCGATATCCCGGATAGATCTGGCCGATCACCGCGTCACCAAACATCGGATCGGCGTAGAGATAATCGTATCGCGTGAGCAAATTGGTGTGGGCATCAAACGAGAGAGCCAGCTGTTGGTTGTCTGGGCGTATCACGCTAATTACCCGCTGCTTCTTCCCGGCAATTTCATCCTCGCCCACCCAGCGTAGCGTTGCCGCCCGGTCCAATGCTTCAAGCAACACAAAAGTCGGAATGCGCCGTATTTGTCCGCGGAAGTTATTCAGCGAGGGATTGACAATGGGCGTGGATGTTTTGGACCACATGTCCAGAGTCTGGCCATCTGTTCCCTTAATAAAAGTCTTCCCCCAGTTGTTGAAACCACCACCGGCAGTCCTTAGCTCATTAAACAACAATCCGCGCTCGTTATCGACTATGAGAGTTTCCTCCGAAGTTCCGATGTCGAACGGAGGTTCTGAGTTTTGACTCTGACCACGAGCGTGAAGCTTGCCTTTCTCTTTCAGAGTGAAATCCTTGATTGAGCGTAGCGCCTCGACTCCACCCATCGCTTCAATGCCCTCATCGAGCACGCGGCGGGCCTGTTGGTACGAGCGCTGCGAAGCGTTTGTTGGTTGGGAAGTGTTTGCTGGTTGCGCGGCGCTTGTCGGTTGCGCTGCGCTTGCTGGTTGCGTGGCGCTTGTCGATTGCGCGGCGCTTGCTGGTTGCGCGGTGTCTGCGTGTTGCGCCGTGACCGACGTTGTTGCCGTCAGCACGCCCAGGACAATACTGGCGACGATAAATCGTTTCTGCTTCATGGGACTCTCCTCCTGTCCAAAAAGTCGGTAGGTATTCCGAGATTGTCGGAATAAGGTGTGCGTTACTAACCGCGTCTCTTCGATGGTCCAAACCGCTCTCTGCGTGGTCTAAATACTTAAAAACTCGCTTCAAAGTTTCGAGAATTTCTGAAACCAAAATCTTGTATGAGAAACCAAAATGAAAAGTTCGGCACTTAAGATCAGCACCGGAATTGCGAAAATCTATTAATCTTGAACATTCGGAATGATCGAGTAATCCTGGATGCCGACTTAGCTTTGCTCTACGGTGTGACCACAAAGCGTCTCAATGAGCAGGTGAAAACCAAAAGCGGTTTCCTGAAGACTTCACACTGATCACCATTGATCGGAAGATGCTAGATCTGGCTGCCAAAAACAACCAGAGCGAGGTCGAGATCGTAGGCGCTTGCTGAAGAGGCACTTAGCGGTGGGTAAGCGGTGGGCCACCTTGGACGTACGGATCCACCCGCTACCGCGGAGGCGGTATCGACCCGGAACAAATCCTGCCAGACGGTATCTAACAACTCAAAGCTCCAACAATCTTCCCCGGAGGTGCATCCGATCATGAAATCCATTCTACTAATGGTGCTATTAACGCTAGCTCTGTCGACGTCCGCACTGGCCCAAACGCAGACCACGCAGGCAGTGCAAAAACGTTCCGTCGAAGAAGAGGTACTCAAAGTCGAGCGCGAACAAAGAGACGCTCTCCTGAAGCGTGATGTCAAAGCGATGGAACGCCTCGTCGCAGACGAGTTTGTTACCATCCCTGAAGGAGTCGGCAATAAAGCCAATCTCTTAGCTTACCTTAGAGAGGAGCCGGCTGATCCGACGCTCACCTTAGCGAGCGAAGACGTGCAGGTCCGCGTCAACGGCGACACCGCGATCGTGATTGGCAAGCGGATAGAAAAGAGAAGAAGCCCTGACAACAACCAGTGGGGGACGGCCTACGCGCGCTACACCCGCACCTATGTGAAGCGGCCCGTTGGGTCGACACACGCCCAGTGGCAACTTCTGTCTGAGCATCTGCAGACCCTGCCCTTGGAGCACACCGCCGTTAAGGTTGATCCGAAAATTTACGACGACTACATCGGAAAGTATGACAGTCCGATCTTTACTTTCAGCGTGACGAAGGAAGGCGACCGGCTGGTGGCAACACCTGATGATAAAAGGCGGCCGGCCGCAGAACTCTTCCCCGAATCAGAGACCGAGTTTTTACCTCAAAGGCCGCGACGCTCAAATAACTTTCATCAGAGATCGCAGGGGCCAAGTAACTTACGCCCTCCTGCGCATCAACGGCGCCCCCATCCGCGCCCGTCGAGTTGGCTAGTCTGCTGATTGCTGTCTGCTGTTGGCCGATTACTTCTATTCACGATTTACATTTTACGATTTACTAGTAGGTTTCAAGGCAGCAGCAACAATCGGCTTTGCCCCACGCGGGAGTGTGTGTCAGGTCTTTCGGCCCAAGAATCTTTCCTCGTTCCATAGACAGCACGAGTATCGGTTTTGGTGTTTGACCATCGGCAGGATCTGCTTCCGCGCTGTTATCAAATATTCGGAGCGCGCGAAGGCCGGGGTCCCCAACGCGGCAGCCGCGTTGGGGTGGCAGTACCGGCAGAAGATCGATCAGGTTAAGGCGGCTGCGCTCATAACGTCGCCGTATGTCTTCTTCTGAAATGTCATGACCGCCGCGGGCTACTCGCGACTTTACGCGCGCGATGTGAAGCTCGGGCGATTCCAGCCCGACATACCAAACATAAATCTCGATGCCTGCATTTGCCGCCTTTCTTAACAAGCGTGGGATCGTGTTCGCGCCCAGCGTAGTTTCAAACGCGAAGTCGAGCCGTTCGTCGACGGCGCGTTTAAGAAGTCTAACGCCTTCGTGCCAGGCTGCGGCGTTGGCTTCTGTTTGTGTCAGAGAAAGATTTGCCGTCACGAGCAGTCGCGCGGCTTCATCGGGGTTGTAATAATCAGCGCCCGATTGACGAAAGGTTTCCCCCGCAACAGAAGCGTTGGTCAAAGTTTTCGTCGATGAGGAGATGAAGCATGGATGACGCCTAAGGTCAGGTGTTGATCAATTGGGCGTTTCGCCGGCGAACGGTTTCGCGAAACTCGGCATACTTGGGCTCCTCTTCGATCTCCTGGCGAATCCCGTCAGCCTCGGTTCGGCGTTCCTTGAGATATTCGTCGGCTTCTTCCTGGTGATCAATATACCGGGAGATCACGCCGTAGATTTGCGAGAGTGTGAGTGAGGGGAAGCTATCCTGAATCTGCTCGGCTGTATTCCCTCTTTTGAAAGCTGAAACAACAGTGTCGAGCGTCACCCGTGAGCCGGTCACTCGCACCGTGCCATCGGCATCCTGCGCGAGTGGCACTTACTTGTTTAAGAGTCAGGTGTGTCATAGCGATGTGATTGTAGCTTGTCTTGGGCTGAATGAGGGAAGAGAACTACCATGACTGTCATGAGCATAGAGGTGCCTTTCAGCGTACTCAATCGAGTTTTCACACAATCTCTACCGCTAGGTGGTGCTGACCTCGTCGGACCGCGGCGTGAGTGATTGGGGATCAAGACTCACCCACGATGAACCTCATGTTCTTCGCAACTAACATCGCAGATTTTTGCTTGCCAATTTCGCGTGCAGCGTTAGCTCGCTTACTTCCGCGAGGTCAGACGCGAATTACAGGCGCCCCTGGTGGCCAAACTGGTTACTATCCTTAGCGGGGAAACGGAGAAACGGGGAACGGGGGAACTGGGGAAACAGGGGCAGAGGAACAGAAATAAGACCGGGGGCGTCTCACGGACGGGCAGAAACACCATTTCTGAGCGCCGGGAATGTCGATCCTCGCGTCTCCCGTTCGACTATCCTTTAGAGACGTGAGCAACAAGTTGTTAACTCGCTTGCAGTAGGATTTGACCTGTAAGGCTACTATTTTCAACGGTGATTCACGTTTACTTTGCAACTAAACTGAAATAAACCCCAAAAAGCATAAGGAGAAGGAAATCATGGAAACAAAACCCACGCACGAACAAGCGCAACTACAACTGCAAGTCTACGATTTGCGGCGCGAGGCCCGGCTCCGCCAGGCACGCGATTGGTTTCAACAGAACTACCACGCGGAAACATTCGACGATTCGATGCGCCTCGCGGCGCCCGGAACCGAAGCTGGAACTTTCGTAGGAATGGTGATCGGCTACTGGGAACAAGCCTGCGCACTGCTTAACTACGGTTTGCTCCACGAAGACCTTTTCTTCGAGACAAACGGCGAGTTTTTCGGCGTTTGGGAATTGCTCAAGCCGGTCGTCCCCCAGTTCCGGGAGCGATTTGCGGATCAAAACCTCCTCGCAAACCTGGAAAAAGCTGCGCAGCGTTACGAAGTCTGGTCAGAGCGACGCTCGCCCGGGCATATTGCCGAAATGCGGAAATTCATGGAGCAGCAAAGGACTGCAGCTGCGAAGGTGGCGAAAGCCTAACCGGAGGCTGATAGACTGATCGAGCCTGCGACCTCGTCCCTGATTTGGCGACGAGGTCGTTCGGTTCTAGTGAGCGCTGACTGGTCTGGTGGTCTTGCCCTAACCCGTGGTCAAAGCCCTCCTTAACAGTCGGGTACTGCTCCGGTGTCGCTACTCCTCGCCAAGCCCTCCTTACAGTCGGGCTACTTGCTCCGGTGTCGCTACCGCTCGCTGAGCCCTCCTCAACGGTCGAGCCAATGGACCGCGATGCTCTTCATAACTGCAGCGGCGGCACCCTTCGCTTTTTTGGCTTCTCAACCTGCGAACTTCTTGCGCTTCGAGTTTTGACATTCGAGTTTGGTAGTGGGTCAGTTTGGTTGAAGGGTGTCCGATAAACTTTAGTTTGTCGCGGCGCCACGACAAGCTGAAGCTTATCGGACATCAAACTGACCCACCACCTCGAGTTTCGACGTATTGACGAGGGTGACCCTGCGGTGCTATAGAGTCCGGCGCTCAAGCTCAGGGAAGTGCTACTGGAATTCAGTACGCAGTCAAAGCATTGCAAGATTGTAGGCCCAGGCCTGAATGATCGCGCCAACAAGCACACCAACCAGAATCTTTGAGGCTAACCAACGATTTCTACCATTCACGTCGTGGCGCTCGTGCCAACAATTGGGTAAACGATCCAATGCGCGTGATAACGCCTTCGAGCGCGTGAAGTTCTAACCGTAAAACGGCTTTGCCCTAAAGTACTTCGTCGAGCAATCTCTGTCATTCACACCGCCGCTTTAGCGCGGTGATCGGATTCGGCCTGCCTTTTGGAAATCGGTTAAACGGTTTCTGGTGGTCAACAATACGCGTGACACCGGGTTAAGCCGCGGTGTATGAGAATCTCAAGTTAAATCGCCCAGATGTTTAACCTTAGTAACTCCAACCCCCTAACCGGCCGGTAACAATTCGGCCCAGAGGAGAAAAATGCGCAAAATAATTCTTGTCCCACTAACGATACTACTGCTCTGCTGTGCGGCTGCTGGTCAACAGGCACAACCGAGTCCGCAACCTCTCACCTTCTTCTACGACTATTCTGTTTTTCCCGGCAAGGAAGAGGAACTCATGAATCTGATCAGCACCGTCGGGGCGCCGGTCCGCGACAAATTAATGGCCGACGGCGTTATTCTCGCATGGGGCATGGAGACTCCCGTCCTGCGCTACCCGGGCGGCACCACCCACCTAATCTGGTTCAGCGTGGCGAACTGGGATGGGGTTGAGAAAGTCTTGAACGGAATGGAAGCACAACTCGCAAAGTTGGCTGCAGAAGAGGCTAAACCCAACGCAGCGGCGCGCGGTCGTAGACAGCAGCCAGCGAAGACCACTGCGGAGCGATCCAGGGAGGTTTTTGATGGGACTAAGACGCGCGACTGGCTGACGCGCGACCTGCTTGCGAACTATGGAGCACCACCGGCTGCCGGCGTGCTGCCCTTCACACGATATAACTTTGTGAAAGTGAAACCTGGAAAAGGTGCTGATTACCGGAGAGCTTGGGAAAAGTACAGCAAACCCGTGTATGACAAGCTGATCGCCGATGGTGTGATCCTGGCATATGGTCTGGCGGTGGAAGAGGTGAAGACTGAGGGCGATTTCACGCATTTCGTGTGGGTCGCAACAGCAAACATGGGTGCTGGCGACAAAATAGGCCCAACGTTTACCGCCGATCGAAACCGTCGTTCTGAAGAGGAACGCAACGCCATCGCTGAAACTTTCGCAAGTTTGACCGAACCGGATAAGGCCAGGTCCATGGTGACAAGGGCACGGATTTTTCGAATGCCGGGAAAGTGATCGCACGTTAAGTTGTTAGGGTTTGTTCGAAAGCAATAGTGGGCCGGCCTTAAGAGGGCTGGCCCTTTCATTCATAGATGTTTGGTCTTTGGACTTTGAACTTAGTTCTTTGTACTTTGTTTGTGTTCCATCGATCCAAGTTTCAAGGTCCACAGCGCTTCGGAGAATTTCGACTTTCGAATTGCGGATTTCGAAACTAAGACATGGGCCGCGGATTTGCGCGGATGAACGCGGAGGGGAGACACGGGGAAGGGGAGAAGGGGAGACGAGGAAGGCGCGGAAGTGATAGGATTGGGGCGAAATGAAGATTGAAGAGTTAATTGAGCGTGATCCTGAGAAGCTTGGGGGCACTCCTGTATTCTCGGGCACGCGTGTTCCTATCAAACATCTTTTTGATTATCTTGAGGGTGGCGATAGCCTGGAGACTTTCCTCGATCAGTTTCCCACTGTAAGTAGAGATCAGGCACTGGCCGTGCTAGGCGCGTCCAGAGAATCTCTACTAGGCGTGCCCACCGGTACGCAAGCGCGTTTGAAACTGATGAATGAAGCCGCGAATGATGAACTCTTTCTGGCTGACCTCAACGCGAACCTGGAAGACTTCAGGTACGCGGACCAGCAAGAACACTTTTCATGAATGCCTCACAATGGAGCGTTTGGCTTGCTAATCTCGACCCGGTAGTCGGTTCTGAACAGGGACGAACCAGGCCGGTGCTAGTGATTAGTGATACCTCACTTAACAACATCCTTCCTGTTGTTAATGTTATCCCTATCACCTCGAGGAAACTGAACCGGCGTGTCTATCCTAACGAGGCTCTTCTGCCGGCGAATACTGGCGGTTTAGCGCTCGATTCGATTGCCCTCTGCTATCAAATTAGAACTCTCGATAAGCGCCGGATTACTCAGAAGTTTGGGGTCATTGACGACGAAGATATCAGGCAATCGATTGTCGATGCCTTGCGTTTTCAGTTGGGGATTTAGGCAGGAGGAGAATGTGATTAAGCAAATGACAGAATCCCAAGAGCTAGCGCGGCACTTTAATGCAGACGAAGCGGTATGGGAGCGCTACGAAGAGAGAAAGAGACTACGACCTCTGCGTGGTGTTGATTCGCAGGTGTTGGAGGACTTCCTGGATGAGCTCGACTGGCTTGAGGCAGAACGTGAGTGCCGGGAGACACGGTGTGTGGCCAGCGATCCCAGCCGCACAGCGCCTGAAGCGGGTAGTCGGAAAAGCGCTTAGCGAGCGGCGGAGCCGCGGGGGAAGATCTCGAATTTCGCATTTCGCATTGCGGATTTTACTTCTCCTTGTATAACTCAGGCAGGGACTTGCGAAGGTTTGCGAGCTTTGGCATGTCGTGATGGACGATGAAGGTGAGACACTAGTCTCCTGACTCTAAAGTTCGCGTAACAAACCCGTCGGTATATTTGGGCGCGGCTAGTCTTCGGTCCCAGCGGGACCAAATGTTTATAGACCACGACGACCCGGACGAACTTCCTCGGTCCCTAGGAGCGAAACATTTGGTAGCCGAAAAGCACATTTCGCTCCTCCGGAGCGAGGAAGTTCTTTTCAGCAACGTGTCTATAAACATTTCGCCGCTCTGCGGCGAGGGCAGGATTTGTGTTTAGAACTTTAGAGTCAGGACGCTGGAAGAGGCTCGCGAAAATCTATCGGAAGCTATTCAGCTAATCCTGGAAGCCAACCGCGAGGAGTTTGAAAGAAAGTTTACCCCGAGCGCGAAAGTTACCCGCGAGCGTCTCGTCTTACGCGCCGCCTAGTCACTGACCGCATAACAATTGAATGAAACGCGCCGACCTCATCCGGCATATCGAATCCACGGCTGCCTATTTGTTCGCGAAGGAGGCAGTCATACTGTCGATCGCAACCCGGCAACGGGCTTTTTAACGACTGTCCCGCCACAGAGAAATCAAGGAACAACTTGCTAGGAAGATCTGCGACGATTTAGGAATTCGACGCCGTGTACAGTGAACCGGAGCCGTGGGAAATTTCGGATTGCGGATTTCTGAATTAAGACATTGGCCGTGGATGACGCGGATGAACGCGGATGGACGGGTATGAATCGTAGGGGCGTTCCCTCCGTGGACGCCCCGTGCCGCCAACAGCGTGGGGCGGA
>JBGTLM010000247.1:0-9778 GCA_041744135.1 Pyrinomonadaceae bacterium | reverse complement strand
TCTTCCAGCGCCTGATCCGTTCGCCCCATCGCCATCAAATAAATGGCGTACCAGTGGTGAGCCGTCGCGTAGTTCGGATTCAGCTCCAGCGCCCGCTCAAACTCCCTCTCGGCGCCCGACCAGTCCCAATCGTACCAGGCCCTGACAAACGCTAGTGAGGCGTGCGCCTCTGCGAGCCCGTCATCAATCTCCAGGGCCTTCGTCGACGCCGCCTTTGCTTTGGGAAAGGATTCCTTAGGGGGCAGCTCACCGTAATGACTATACAAATTGTAGCAGTCGGCCAGCCCTGCATAGGCGAGAGCATATAAAGGGTCTTTGTCAATTGCTCGCCCGAAGTACTCGATGGCTTTCTTCAATCCCTTCCGGGTCCGCTTGTTCCAGTAGAAGCGACCCTTCAGATAAAGCCGATAGGCCTCTATGTCCTCAGTGGAACGTTTGGCCAAGCGCTCCCTCTCTTCTCGACTCAGTTTCAAAATCAGCGCTTCAGCCACCTGTTCCGAGGTGGCGTCTTCCACCGTAAAGATATCTCTGAATTCCACGTCGAACTTCTCAGCCCACAGCGGCGCCTCATCTTGGACACTCACCATTTGCACCGTCACTCGAATCCTCTCGCCGCTTCTTTGAATACTCCCCTCAAGCACGCTCTCAACACGCAACTCTCGACCGGCCAACACCGGGTCTTGCGTCATGCTGGTGTACTTACGCACCGAACTGGTTGGGCGCACGACGATCTGCTTAAGGTTACCGAGCTTCGTGATGATTGCATCAGCGATACCCAAGCCCAGGTATTCATCGCTACCCGCGGTGCCCAAATATCTGAACGGCAGCACGGCGATTGACCTGACAGTAGAGTCATCAATTCTGGTGCGTTTAGATATTCGAGATGGCTCTGCATCGAGAGTCTTCCCAACGTGAGTCTCCACTACGCGCGCTACAAAACGGTAACCCAGTTTCGGCACGGTCTCGATATACCGATGTCCGTTCGGGTCGTCGCCCAGGGCTTTCCGCAAGGTGGAGACATACTGGCTGAGGTTGTTTTCCTCTACGATCGTCTCAGGCCAGACCGTCTTGAGCAGATCATCTTTTCTGAGGATGTGACCGCGGTTTGATACCAGTACGAGGAGCGTGTCAAAGGCTTTAGGCGGGAGCAGTATTGGCTCACCGTCACGCAACAGGAGACGCTCGGCCTCATCTAGGCGGAACGAGCCGAACTCATAGCAGCTTTGAGCAAGCTTAACGTTGGTTATCTTCAGAGTTTTATTCAGAAGAAATTCAACCTTTCTTAAAGACAGAGGTAATGGCGCTCACCTATGATGACCGCCAAAGTGAAGCGAGACCTGCCGGACGAATCACACTCAGTGATCTGTAACGCCTGTGCCCTGGAGAGTGGCTAAGTTTAACATGCCTTGAAAAGGGGAAACAGTTTATGACCATCCGAAAGCATTTAGCGCAGCCGAATCTGGTTCTGTTGCCGCGCGGACGATGCGACTACTCAAATTTCAGCAAAATGGTTTTCGCCCTGGTCATGTGGATCGCTGCCGCCGGGGTAGTCGCCCCACCGTGCTTGGCGCAGACCGCGGCAACTGGCGCACTGAGCGGTACCGTCACTGATCCGAATGGGGCGGTGGTGGCGGGTGCTGAAATCACGGTGACCAACGAAGCGACCGGCGAAACGCGAACGGTGACGTCTGGGTCGGATGGCAGCTACTCGGTGCCCCTGCTTCCGCCTGGTTCATATGGGGTTGAAGCCGCCGGGAGCAGCTTCAAAAGGGGAGTCAGTTCGGGCGTCCGCGTTGAGGTCACTGAAACGACGACTCTGGAGATTAAGCTTGAAGTGGGCGCCGCCGCCGAGACAGTGTTGGTGCGGCCGGACGATGCCGCCCTGGTACAAACGGAGTCCAGTGCCTTGGGTCGCGTAACGGATCAAAAGGTTGTGGTCAACTTGCCACTCGTGACGCGCAACTATACCCAAATTATCGGTCTCTCCCCGGGAGTCACAACCAACGTGACCAATGCCGCTGAACTCGGGCGAGGACGCGGCGGTTTGGCCCCCGAGTTTAACCTCGTAGGGGGAGGTACTTACGTGCACGGCGCCCGCGGCTATGACAACAGTTTCCAGATGAACGGAGTGTCGATCGATGATCTGCAAGCCAGTGGGAATGCGAGCAATGGAGCCGCCATCCCCAACCCGGACACGATCCAGGGTTTCAAGGTGCAAACCGGTCTCTACGACGCCGCCTTCGGGCGCAATGCAGGGGCCAACGTCAACGTTGTGACCAAAGGAGGGAGTAACGAGTTTCACGGTACGATCTTCGAGTTCTTCCGCAATGACGCATTGAACGCCAATGACTTCTTCGCCAACAGAAACGGGCGGAAGAGAGGGGTACTCAGGCAGAATCAGTTCGGCTTCACGCTGGGCGGGCCGATCCTCAAGGACAAGCTGTTGTTCTTCACCTCTTATCAGGGAAATCGCCAGGCTAACGGGATCGCTGGTTTTTCAAGGACCGAAGCATTCGCTCCGCCGCTCACGAATGATCGTTCGGCCGCCGCAATCGGCAGCCTGTTTGCCGGACGGCGGGGCACGCTGGACTTCGGCACCGGTACGCCGATTCTGGCGGACGGATCAAACATCAACCCAGTGGCGCTCAGCCTGTTGCAGAGGAGGCTTCCGAATGGCAACTTCTTGTTACCAACGCCGCAGGTGATTGATCGAAGTCGCTCGTTTGCCACGCAAGGCTTTTCGGTTTTTAATGAAACCAGCGTCTTCGACGAAAACCAGTACATGATTAATCTGGACTTTTTGCACACGGCAAATAGCAGATTCGAGGGTCGCTTCTTCTCCGCCTCCAGCACACAGCTTGTTCCTAAGCTGTTTACGAATATCCCGGGCGCCACATCTCTCGCAAGAGCGAAGTTCCGAAATTTGTCGGTGAGTCACAGCTACATCGTGAGCCCAAACGTCGTAAACCAGATCCAATTAGGGTTCCACCGCACTTTCACCGCGGGTGGGCCACCGGACCCGCCGGGCCCCGTTTTGAGATTCTCTGAAGTGGGCATTACCGCTCCACCACAGGTCAATGACTTGCCAATTATTTTCATCTCCGGCTCTTATCAGATTGGCGGTCAGTCTACGGTCTTCTTCACTCAGCAACAGTTCAACTTGCAGGATTCGCTCTCCTATGTTCGTGGGCGGCATACGTTTGGTTTCGGCGGTGGAATCAACTTCAGCCGGGTGGATGTGCCTGATGATGACCGGCGCCAAAACGGCTTCCTGCTTTTTCTCAGTTTTAATGATTTCCTGCTGGGCGCGAGCGCCGCCCAGAACGGCACCTCGTTTAGCAATGTCTTTGTTTCGAGCGATACTCTCGGCTTGACGGGTCGCGAAGAGCGCATCCGAAACGGCTTCGGCTATGTCCAGGACAACTTCAAGGTTACGCCCCGGCTGACGCTTAATTTGGGCTTGCGTTATGAGCGGATCGGAGCTTTTGCGGATAAGCTGGGCCGCAATGCTAATTTCGATTTCGCGCTGGCCAATCCCAATCCGCCCGCCACGGGCTCGCTCGCTGGGTTTATCGTGTCATCGAACTTTTCAGGCGGAGCGGTGCCGGCGGGCGTTACGCAACTGGATCGCAATCTGGTCATTAACGGGGACAAGCAAAACACGCTTGCCCCGCGCCTTGGCTTTGCCTGGCAAGTCTTGCCGCAATCGAGCAAGCTAGTGCTGCGGGGAGGATACGGCGTTTACTATACACGGCTGACCGGGCAAACTATCTTCCAGTTGGTGTCACAACCGCCTTTCGCCGTGGCTCGCTCTTTGTCTGGCTTTCCGAATCGGAGTGCCACCTTCAGTAATCCATTTCAACCCGACATTCCGCTCAGCTCGTTCCCCTTGTTCAGTCCTTATTCACCCGACACGAGATTTAGTCGGAAGGTCCTGGCTGCCGACTACCGTCCGTCTAAGACACAGCAATACAGCTTAAACATCCAAAGTCAATTGGCCCGCAATTTTTTGCTGGAAGTCGGTTACTTCGGCGCGCGAGGAACAGAATTGCTGCGAACGCGCTCGCTGAACCAGGCCCAATTGGCGAGTCCTTCAAATCCAATCCGGGGAGTGACAACCAACACGGTTGCGAATATCGCGCAACGGGTTCCCATTTTGGGTTTTCAGGCCACCGGGATTCAGCAAATCGAGACGACGGGAGAGTCGTGGTACAACGCACTGGAGGGTAGTCTCACGAAACGCTTCAGCCGCGGACTCCAGTTTTTGGCTTCCTATACCTTTTCCAAGTCGCTTGACACCGACGGAGCCAACGTTGATACATCGGCTAACGGAACCGCGTTAACCGTCGGAGATCAAAATAATCCCGGAGATCGCTATGGACGTTCAGCGTATGATCGCACCCATCGTTTTGTCCTTAGCTATGTTTATGAATTCCCGATCTCGGCAAACCGGACTGGGCTGTATGGCAAAGTGCTCGGCGGTTGGTCGGTCGCCGGCGCGACGACCATTCAGAGTGGTCAAGCCCTGACCATCACCGCAACGAATGCTAACAATATCTTTGGCATCATCGGAACAGCCGGCGTCCGCGCTCAACTGGCTCCTGGTTGCACACACGCTGATTTGACTACGGCCGGTTCGGTAAGTCAGCGGTTGACCAATTACTTCAACAGGGCTTGTTTCACTAACGCCCCGGTGATTGGCGATCCCGAAGCGACCGGGCTTCGCGTGGCGACAGGTTTCGGCAATAGCGGTGTGGGCATCGTTAACGGACCCGGCCAGAATAATTCCGACCTGGCTGTGATCAAGCGGACGCCTCTGAGGTGGCCAACGGAAGCTTCGAATGTCGAGTTTCGGACGGAATTTTTCAACGTCTTCAACCACGCACAGTTTGCCAATCCCGTCACCGAGTTCACGTCGCAAACGTTTGGCCAGATCACGTCAACTTCGGTGAGCCCTCGGATCATCCAGTTCGCCCTGAAGTTCAATTTTTAGCCAAGCGGACTCCACCCCAAGATCCGGATTAGAAAAAGCGAATCTCGGATGAACACCTAAGGAACGTCGATCGAGGCTGCCCACAACCAAAGTTATTAATCGATGGTTTTATCTTGATGAAGTTGAAACTATTGGCATGAATTGAAACAGCTGACTGTCGAAACCACTTGATTATTAGCTGACAAAAGAATGAAAAAAACTTGAATCGCTCCCGAAGTGTTTTCAAGATACATTGGCATTCAATCGGTGGACGCTCACAGATTTCGGTTTCTGCAGCTTGAATGTTCTTCATCGCGCGGGTTTGCCCACCGGGCGATCCCGAATAATTAGAAGCCGCTCTTCTGGGCGGCAGTCGCGGCGAAAATCACATCAATGGTCAACGCAATGGCGAGTAGAACTGCGATGGATTTCTCTTCTTTCGATCAGCTTGTTGACAAGCGAGCTTCCCGGTGGACGGAAGAACTCGTGGAATTCTGTCGCATCCCGAGCGAGACTGCACACCCTGAAGAGCTGCGCGCGGCGGCACTCTGGATGGCGGAGCGGCTGCAGAAGCTTGGAGCTAAAACCGAAACCGTGGCCATAGACGGAGTCCCGCCGCTCGTGCTAGGCGAGATCGGTTCGGGAACGCGGACGGTGATCTGTGTCCAGCATTACGATGTCCAGCCCGCTGCCCCGCTTAATCTATGGACCACGCCGCCCTTCGAACCTACGATTCGCGACGGGCATCTGTTCGCGCGCGGCTCTGGTGACAACAAGGGTTCGCTTTTGGCGCGACTCCACGCGGTCGAAGCATATCGCGACACGTTTGGCGAACTGCCCTGTCGCGTTCGCTTCCTCGTCGAGGGCGAGGAGGAGAGCGGCAGCCGGCATCTCACGGAGTTGCTGGCGCAGCGTCCCGAGTTCTTGAATGCCGACGCCGCGTTGAATGAGGCAGGCTACATCGATCCCGAAGGTCGTCCCCTGGTCACTTGCGGTCTCCGTGGCATGCTTTACGTGGATCTATTGGTGCGAACACTCGCCCGCGACATCCACTCCGAGATGGCGATGCTCCTGCCAAACGCTGCCGAGAGATTGGCGCAAGCGCTGGCGTCGCTCAAGGACGAGGACGGCCGCATAGCGATCGCCGGCTTTTACGACGACGCGCTTAAGCCAACCCCCGAGCAATTGGTTCACCTGCGAACGATCCCGTTCGAGGAGGATTCATTAAAGCGGATCCACGGCGCGGCGGCGTTCGTGGGTGGGCAAACCGGCTTTGACGCTCAGGTGGCGTCGATGTTCGAGCCAACCTGCAACATCTCCGGCATCTCGTCAGGCTGGAGCGGACCCGACATGAAGACCGTTATTCCCGCTGAGGCGCAAGCCAAGCTCGATATGCGCCTCGTTCCCAATCAGGACCCGCGCCGAATTCTGGGGTGTCTACAGCGGCACCTCGATGCGGGCGGCTTCAGTGATGTCGAAGTGACCGCGACGTTGGCTTCCCAGTCTCCATGGTGGACACCGGTTTCCCACCCGCTGGCGCAGGTCGCGGCGCGCGTTTCCGAAGAGATGTTCGGCACACCGGCGCTCCGAGTCATCTCTTCCATGTCTACTGCGCCCATGTATCAGGTATGTTCCCCGCATCGTCTTCCCGCAGTCGGTTTCGGTCTTGCCCACCCTGATAACCGCGCGCATGCACCGGACGAGAACGTTCGGCTGGACTTAATGTCGAAGGCGACCAAGGTCTTTGGCCGGTTCCTGCCCAGATTCGCGGAGCTGGAAGCCTAGAACAGAGGAGTAGAGATGGACCGGGCCATGACAACAGCCACGATTGAGGAAGGAACGAATTCGATATTGAGCGCAATCCTCAAACGTCCTAGCGTGACCAAGTTCCACGCGGAACGCCCGATGCAAAACGCTATCCAACAGTTACTCGACGCTGCGGTGCTGGCGCCAAACCACCATCTTAACCAGCCTTGGCGCTTTGTAATCCTAGCCGGCCAGGCACGGGAGCGCTACGGGGATCTCTTGGCGGAGCGGCTAGTCGCCAGCCTGGAAAATCCGAACGGCCCGCAATCGCACGCCCTGCTTGAGGCGGAGCGGCGCAAGCCTCTGCGCGCGCCGGTGCTCATCGTAGTTGCCGCGGTGCACACTGCCCACCCAAAGGCGTTGCGGCTCGAGGATGTCGCGGCGACCGCCGCCGCGGTGCAGAACATCCTCCTTGCCGCCCCAAGCCTGGGGCTCGGCGCGTATTGGCGAACAGGGAAGTCGGCTACGGACCCGCGAGTGAAGCGGTTCTTCGGGCTGGGAGAGGCGGACGACATAGTCGCGTTCTTGTACGTCGGGTATCCGGCTGGGGTCCGCGCCCCAATTGCTCGGAAGCCTGCTAAGGAGCAGGCGACCTGGTTAGGGTGGAACGAATGAGGGCTCGCAAGTGTTCGCCGTCATTAGAAATACCAGGCTCAGGAAGGGAAGACGTGTGCAGACTGTCTGATCAGTCCTTATTATATGTCCGCATCGGCAGGCTCGGCTTTTCTCAGTCCGGAGGCCGCCAAATCCGGCAATGCTTTCACAGCCCTGTTACACGCCTCGGCGTGGCCGACGTGCGGGCGTCCTTCCGTGGCGGGACGCAACTCGAAGAACTCGATGGGCAAGCGGTGCGGAGCCTTCGGGTAAGCTCGGGACGCTCGAGAGCGGCGAAGCGGTGCCGTAGGAGGCGCCGCATTTTGAGCGATTCCACGCTGGGGCCTCCCCTTGTCGGCGGCACAGACCGGCTGCCTGCGCCGATAGTTGATACCAGACTCGCCAAATGCACAGAGAGAGATATACAGGCGGACACGGATCGACGAAGCGACGTTGGCATGGCGAACAACGGTTTCTGGCATCTTTCCGCAGCCGAACTGCTGGCAGGTTATGCCCGGCGCGAGTTCTCACCGGTCGAGGTATTAGATGAATTGCTCGATCGCATTGACCGTCTGAATCCTTTGCTGCGGGCGTATCTGGCTATCAATGAAGATGACGCACGCCAGGCCGCCGCCGCCGCCGAACGCGCGTGGCGTTTACCGGACGAGAAGCCGCCGTTGTGCGGCGTGCCGGTTTCGGTTAAGGACACAATCGAGATGCGAGGGCTGCCCACTACTTACGGTTCGCTCGCGTTCAAAAATAACTATCAAGAAGATTCAGAGATCGTGCTGCGTCTCCGTCGCGCCGGTGCTGTGATCGTCGGCAAGACCAACACACCGGAGTTTGCCCTGTTGGGTGCGGTGAGGAACCGGCTTGGCAATCCGGGCAGCAACCCATGGGACCTCGACCACACCTGTGGCGGCTCCAGCGGCGGCGCGGCGGCAGCGGTCGCAGCCGCATTGGGCCCACTCGCCGTCGGCACTGATTCTGCCGGTTCAATCCGAGCCCCTGCTGCGTATAACGGGGTCTTCGGCCTGAAGCCGACGTACCAACGTATTCCTTCAGTTCAGCGATGGCGCGCGGCGCCGGGTCGTTCGCACAACGGTCCCCTCGCGCGCACCGTTCGCGATGCCGCGTTGCTCATGCAGGCTCTGGCAGGTTTCGAGTCACTTGACGTTGATTCCGGTCTGGAGCCGGTTGCTGATTTTCTTGACCTCGATCCGACCGCCGTTCTCGGTTCCAGGGTCGCAGTCAGCAACAGCCTTGCCGGCCAAGCAGAGGTGGATCCGGAAGCGCTGCAACTGCTAGATGAAGCAGCAGAGCTATTGCGCAGCCTCGGCTGTCAGGTGCGGCAGGATGACCCGCCTTTGCCCAGCGGCGGAAACGAATTGGAACCTGGAGTGTGGGGATACTGCGGCGATCACTATGCGGCGGCTGAGTCACTGACGCCCGGCTTTTGGGAGCGGCATGCCGACGATCTCACCGACTACGCAAGGCCTATCTATGAAGCCGGGCGGAGAGCGCTGGCGTGGCAATACCGGCAGCTGCTCCGCCGGAACCAAGCGTATCGCGAGCAGATGACAGAGTGGTTCCGGTCATACGACTTCCTGATTACTCCCGTCGCCGGCGCCGCGCCACGGCACGACGAGGGGCGGGTGGGTGAGCCTAAGCGGCCAACATTTCCTTTTCTTGCGCCATTCAATACCACGCGGAATCCCGCGGCGGCGGTTCCTGTCGGCTTTCACTCTCGCGGCCTCCCGCTAGCCATCCAGATTGTTGGTCAACTTGGGGACGACCTGGGCGTGCTTCGACTGTCGTCCGCTATTGAAGCCGCGCGGCCTTGGGTGGATCGCTGGCCAGCTCTGGCGCATGTCGAGGTGGCAGCTACTCTGTGAGAAATCTTATTGAACGTTTGACGCCAATGAATGAGCAGAACAAACCTGTGAGCAGCGCGGCTGGTGGGCCTAAGTTTCCGCCTCGTGCTCGCGGTTCCCTCGCAATCACACACGTCGCTGTTGCTACGATGGAGAGTCGGCAGACACTCCCTGACCAAACGGTGGTCATCGAGAATGGGATTATCCGTGCGCTTGGACCAAGTGCCGCGCTCGACGTTACCGGCATGCAGATAATCGATGGTTCCGGCAAATACGTCATGCCGGGACTGGCCGACATGCACACCCACATCACTGACGGCAGCCAGTTCGGCGTCTACCTGGCCAACGGCGTGACGCAAGTGCGCAACATGGAGGGCCTGCCGTTTCATTTGGCTTTGGCGCGGATGGTTGAACGCGACGCATTGCCGGGTCCGCGTATTTTCACAGTGAGTCCGCTCATCGACGGCATTGGTGTGCAAGCATTGACTGCTCGTCCCCGGTCCCTAGTGCTGACGGATCCGGCGCAAGCCGA